>DASVZD010000258.1:0-5722 GCA_036391815.1 Rhodocyclaceae bacterium | reverse complement strand
CGCCGCCGCCGCGACGCCGGCACACGCCAGCGCGGCCAGCGGCGTCAGCTGCAGCAGCCCGAACACCGCCCCGCCCAGCGCCAGCGCGATCGCCAGCAGCCGCGACACGCTGATGCGGAGTCCCGACTGCTCGATCGTCCGGTCCAGCGAGCGCACCCGCGGAATGGCGAACAGCACGCGCTGCAGCGCCGGGATGCCGCTCAGCATGCGCTGCTTGAGGATCGAGGCCGATTCGTCGGACGGCGGCGCACCGGCCGCCAGCGCCTGCAGCCGCCGCTCGAGCTTCTTCGCCTCGGGGCTGCGGGTGGCGTTCCAGTGCAGGTAGAGGCCCTCGAGCAGCAGCACGACGGCGAGGAAGGCGAGCGCCAGGAACACCGCCAGGGAATTGGAGAAGATCGCCATGGCCGTCACCTCACATGAAGCGCTGCGCGGGATCGAACATGGCGTCCGGCAGCGCGATGCCGAAGGAATGCAGCCGGTCCATGAACTTGGGCCGCACCCCGGTGGCCGCGAAATAGCCCGATACCTTGCCTTCGGCGTCGATGCCCGACTGCCGGTAGGCGAAGATCTCCTGCATGGTGATGGTCTCGCTCTCCATGCCGGTCAGTTCCTGGATGCTGACCACCTTGCGCCGCCCGTCGGCCAGGCGCGACACCTGCACGATGACGGTGATGGCCGAGGCGATCTGCTGGCGGATCGCCTTCGTCGTGAGGCTGAAGCCCGCCAGGCCGATCATGTTCTCGACGCGCGCCAGCGCATCGCGCGGCGAGTTGGCGTGCACCGTGGTCAGCGAGCCCTCGTGGCCGGTGTTCATCGCCTGCAGCATGTCGACCGCCTCGGCGCCGCGCACCTCGCCGACGATGATGCGGTCGGGCCGCATGCGCAGGGCGTTGATCAGCAGCGCGCGCTGCGTCACCTCGCCCTTGCCCTCGATGTTGGGCGGCCGCGTCTCCAGCCGCACCACGTGCGGCTGCTGCAGCTGCAGCTCGGCGGCGTCCTCGATGGTGACGACGCGCTCGGCGTGCGGGATGCAGCCGGAAAGGATGTTGAGCAGCGTCGTCTTGCCGCTGCCGGTGCCGCCCGACACCAGCATGTTCACCTTGGAGCGGATCAGTCCCTCCAGCATCTGCGCCATGTAGGGGGTCAGGCTCTTGTGGCGGTTCACCAGGTCGTCCATGGCGAGCGGCACCGCCGAGAAGCGCCGGATCGATAGGATCGGCCCGTCCAGCGCCAGCGGCGGGATCACGGCGTTCACGCGCGAGCCGTCCTGCAGGCGCGCGTCGACCATCGGGCTCGACTCGTCGATGCGGCGGCCGACGCGCGAGACGATCTTGTCGATGATGCGCATCAGGTGCTTGTCGTCGGAGAACTTGACGTCCACCGGCTCCAGCCGCCCGCCCCGCTCGACGAACACCTGCCGGTGGCCGTTGACCAGGATGTCGGAGATGCCCGGATCGGCCAGCAGCAGCTCGAGCGGGCCGAGGCCCAGCATCTCGTACTGCACGTCGCGGATCAGCGTGCGGCGCTCCACCTCGTTCATCACCACCGCCTCTTCGGCGATCAGCCGCTCCACCAGCGCGGCGACCTCCTGCTTGAGGCGCTCGGTCGGCAGCGCGTCGAGCGCCGCCAGGTCCACCCGGTCGAGCATCTTCTGGTGGATGCGCATCTTCATCTCGCCGGCGGCCATGCCGGCGCGCGCGGCGGGCGGCGGCGACAGCGGCAGCTCCTCCGGCGCATCGGACTGCACGGCTTGCAGCTTCTCTCTCAGCGACATTCGATCCTCCTTGGTGGTGCCGGGCCGTCAGGCCCGCTTGAGCAGCCTGCCCAGCCAGCCGATTGCCGGGTCGGCGTGCGGCCGGTGGAGCGACTGCGCAAATTCGTCGATGGCGCGGGCGACCGGGTTGGACTTCGCCTGCCTGGCGATCGGCGTGCCGCGGTTCACCGAGGCGGCGACCGCGGCGTAGCTGTTCGGGATGGTGCGGATGTCCGCTATGCCCAGCGCGGTCTCGATGTCCTCGAGCGTCAGCTCGCCGTTCTTCTCGTAGCGGTTCACCACCAGCCCGATCTTCTCCGCGGCGTAGCCGAGCGAGCGGAACACCGTCAGCAGCCGGTTGGCGTCGCGCATGAACGGCAGCGTGGTCTGCAGCACCGGGAAGATGCGGTTGGCCTTGTCGAGCACGCGCAGCGTCACGGCATCCAGGATGCGGCCGACGTCGACGATCACGAACGCGTATTCCGCCACCGCGACATTGAGCAGCGCGTCGACGTGCTCGGGCTTCACCTCCATGGCCTGGCCGGGGTCCTCGGGCGCCGCCAGGATGCCGAAGTTGGGCGTCACGCGCACCAGGCTGCCGGCCAGCAGCGAGGCATCGAGCCGCTGCACGTTGCGCGCGACCTCCGCCAGGTTGTGCTCGGGCTTGCGGTCGTGCATGAACAGCGCGGCGTCGCCGAACTGCAGGTTGAAGTCGATCAGCAGCACCTTCTCGCCGGCGGCCGCCAGCTGGTAGCCGAGGTTGGCGGCGAGGAAGGTCGCCCCGCTGCCGCCCTTGCAGGCGATGAAGGCCAGCACCTGGCCGGGCGGGCGCGGCTGGCCGGCCAGCCCGCGCTTCGCCGCCATGCGCGCGATGGCGGCGCGCAGGCCCTCGCGCGTCACCGGCAGCGGCAGCACTTCCTTGACGCCGGCGCGCATGGCGTTGATGAGGAACTCGGGCGTGTGGTTCGCGCACAGCATCACCACCATGGTCTGCGGGTGGTGCAGGCCGATGTACTCGAGCGAGCCCAGCTCGTCGACGTCGCGGCACATGCCCTCGACGATGAGGACGTCCGGCCGCTGCTGGTCGGCGATGCCGCGCAGCTTGGTGGCGCCGCCCTCGACGAGGACCACGCTGCGCTCGGCGCCGTCCTCGCGCAGGAAGGCGCCGATGGTCTCGAGGCTCCTGGCGCTGGGTGAAACGACTGCGATCTTCATGGTGTCTCCGCGGGTCTGGGGATGGTGGGCTGGCGCTAGTTGCAGACGGGATTGGCATCGCCGGCCGCGCTGGTGCTCTGCATGCTCTCGCGCGGCAGGTAGGTGGCGAACGCCGGCACCGGCGGCAGCACCAGGCCCATGAACGGCGAGATCGGCTGCAGCCGCAGGTTGTTCGGATCCGCCGGGTTGGCGGCGTTGTTGTAGATGCTGACCTGGACGCCCTTGCAGGTGGCCGCATCGCAGGTCGGGTCGGCCACGCCGTCCGGGTTCTGCCATTCGATCACCACGTTGGCGCTGGTCAGCTGCGGCAGGAAGCGCTGCATCTTGGCGAGGATCAGGCTGGCGTCGGCCTTGTTGCAGACCACCGCCACGCGAGCGCCCAGGCGGGTCGCCTCGGACGCCGCATTCCAGGTCATCAGCAGGCGGCCGAAATCGACCACGGCGAGCAGGACGGTCAGGAACAGCACGGCGACGAGCGCGAACTCGATGATGGCGCCGCCGGACTGGCGCCGTGGGCGGGATGGAACGCGGCGCGGCTTCATAGCACCTGCCTCATGGTGACGCGTATCGGGCCGAACGGGATGCTGGGCACCACGGACGGCATCAGCGACTGGAAGGTGAAGGCGTTCGGCGCGCCGCCGATGGTGACCGTGACGAAGTCCTGCACCGGGCTCCCCTGCGCGTGGTTGGTCGACGGGCAGCTGACGGCGTCGCACACCGACACCATGCTGGCGGCCAGTCCCGGCACCAGCGGCGTTCCCGCGCAGGCCGGCGTTCCATACACGGCCAGGCAGACCGCCCTGGAAATCGCCACCGCGTCGCCCGGCGCCTTGGTCGACAGGTAGCGCGCCGCGTCGCGCGCCGCCTTGGCCAGCGCGTCGTACTCGTAGATGGCCCGGCCCAGCTCGGTGATGCCGAACACGATCGCCAGCAGGAAGCCGATCGTCACCGCGAATTCGACGAGAGCCACGCCGCGCTGCTGCTTCGGACGCGTCATTCGTTCCTCCTCTACTGGACCAGCACGGGAACCTGGGGACCGCTGCTGCCGCCCGCCAGCCCCGACGTCACGCAGGGACTGCCGGCGGCGCTGGCCAGTCCCACGATCTCCATGTACGCGATGTCGCTCGGCGAGCCGACCGGATTCAGCATCAGCACGCAGGCCCAGCCGTCGATCGGCACGGTCTGCGCGCTGGCCCAGCCGTCGCAGTTCACGATCGGCGCGGTGACCAGGCGGCGATCGCCGCCGTAGGTCGCCAGCTGGCTGGAATTGGCGATGGTCGAACCGTTGAGCTTGATCCCCGTCAGGCCCTCGTAGGCGGCATTCGCCGCGCGCCGGCTCTGGAAGTCGCCGAAGGCGCCGCTCATGCTGGGCCAGTTGGACGGCGCATAGCCGTAGCCCGTGTAGTCGGGCGGCGCGCTGCTCATGCCGAGGTTGCCGGCACCGCCGCCGCCTCCGCCGCCGCCACCGCCGCCGCCCTGGTAGATGCCGAAGCGCGTGTTCCAGGCGTTGGTCACGCTCTGGTCGGCGCCGGTCTGGCCGACCTTGTTGCTCACGCTGAGGCTGCATTGTCCCTGGCCGCTCAGCAGCGCCGCCAGTTCGCTGGCGCCGCCGGAGGGCGGCGAGAAGTCGATCCAGTTGAAGTTGCCGGTCGAGCCGCTGCTGAACTTGCCGCTGACCCAGGTGCCGGCCGTCAGCCCGAACCCGGGGCCCGGCGCCTTCTCGCACACGCCGAGCGGCACCGCGCAGTTGCTCTGGGCCGGGGCCAGCGTCGCCACCGCCCAGGCCCTGACCGCCGGGGCCGAACTGATGCCGACCATCTGCATGAACCAGGTGGCGATGCCGGTGCGCGTCTGCGCGCACATCGCATAGGCGGCGGTGGCGGGGTTCGCCGCGGCGTCCGCCACGTAGCCGAACGGGAAGGCGTTGCTGTTGTCGCTCAGGTGGTCGCTGAACATGACGTCGCTCGCCGTGAGGCCGGCCGAGGCCGACTGGAAGCCGACCAGGTTGCGGTTGCCCGCCGCCACGCCGGCGCTCACGGCGCGGCTCACCGCCAGCGGGTCGGTCGGGCTGACGCCCGGCCGCAGCTCCTGCGCCGCCGCCAGCGCGCAGGCATCGACCGCGCTCTGCAGCTCCGTCTTGGTGACGAACAGGTGCCCGAGGTCGATGGTCACGCCGATGAATGCGATCAGCGCCGCCGCCGCGAGGGCAACCAGGACCATGACGGCGCCCTCCTCGCGCCGTCGCCGGCAGCCGCGTTCCGTGCGCATCTTGTCCGCGCCTCCCGTTACTGCCCGGCCGGCATGCCGGGGCTGGGCGCGCCGATGACGCCGCCGATGTTGATCACGTTGGTGACCGCCGGCGGCTTCCTGAACGACGCCTCGTAGCGCGACACCGACTCCTGCGCCGCGACGCCGTCCATGCCGAACACCGGGGCGGTGTTGCGCCCGGCATCCGGGTTGAGCGTCTGCGCCAGGCGCGCCTGCCGCACCGCGTCGCCGAAGTGCTCGTCGAGCACCGGGGTCGGCGAGACGCAGCCGCCGAGGCCGAGCAGCAGGGCCAGGCCGGGGATCAAGCGTGCATACCTGTTCATGAGCGTTCTCCGTGGTTGGTTGGGACATCCGGCCGTCCGGTCGGCGCGGGATCGCCGCTGCCCGAACATGCGTTCGGTGCGTTGCTTGATCGCCGTGCGGTTCATGGCGACGCTCCTTCGGCGCTGCTCGCCAGCGCGCCGGCGGGACGCAGCGGCGCCGGCG
>DASVZD010000257.1:0-14404 GCA_036391815.1 Rhodocyclaceae bacterium | reverse complement strand
CTGGTGGTGATCGGCATCGTCGTCTACCTGGCGATCCGCTTCGAGTGGCGCTTCGCCGTCTCCGCCATCATCGCCAACCTGCACGACGTGGTAATCATCCTCGGCTTCTTCGCCTTCTTCCAATGGGAATTCTCGCTGCCGGTGCTGGCAGCGGTGCTGGCGGTGCTCGGCTACTCGGTCAACGAGTCGGTCGTGGTGTTCGACCGCGTGCGCGAGACCTTCAAGAAGAAGCGCGGCCTGAACACCCCCCAGGTGCTCAACCACGCCATCACCAGCACCATCTCGCGCACCATCATCACCCACGGCTGCACCCAGATGATGGTGACCTCGATGCTGATCTTCGGCGGCGCCGCCCTGCACTACTTCGCGCTGGCGCTGACCATCGGCATCCTGTTCGGCATCTACTCCTCGGTGCTGGTGGCCAGCCCGCTGGTCATGTGGCTGGGCGTGTCGCGCGAGCAGTTCGTGCAACCGAAGAAGGAACGCCCCGCCGGCATGACGGACGACGGGGCCGTGGTCTAAGGCGGCGCCGTGGTCTGCTTCGCCCTGCCGCGCGCGCCGCGCAAAGGCATCTACCTGTGGGACCTGCCGACGCGCGCCTGCCACTGGTCGCTGGCAGCCGCCATCGCGCTGGCCGTGACGACCGGCTTCATCGGCGGCAGCGCCATGGAACTGCACGGCAAGACGGGCGTCGCCATCGTCGGCCTGGTGGCATTCCGCATCGTCTGGGGCATCGCCGGCTCGACCTACGCACGCTTCGCCAGCTTCGTGCGCGGCCCCGCGGCCATCCGCGCCGCCCTGCGCGGCGAATGGCAGGGCGTCGGGCACAATCCGCTGGGCGCGCTCTCGGTGCTGGCGCTGCTGTCGCTTTCGCTGCTGCAGGCCGCCACCGGGCTGTTCGGCAACGACGACATCTCGTTCAGCGGCCCGCTGTACGCGCTGGTCAGCAAGGAGACCAGCGACCTGCTCACCGGGCTGCATCACCAGAGCGTCTGGCTGCTGCTGGTCCTGGTCGGCCTGCACCTGGCCGCCATCGCGTTCTACGTCAGGGTGAAGAAGGACAACCTGGTGCGGCCGATGCTGGTCGGCTGGAAGGACGAGGCTGCGGGACAGGCGGAATCCGCGCGCGGCGGCGGCATCGTGGCGTTCGTCGTCGCCCTCGGCATCGCGCTGGCCGCCGCCTGGGCCGCTTCGGGCGGCTTGGTCGCCCCGCCGGCGCCGCCGCCCGCCGCCGCCACGCCGGCCTGGTGAGGCCCTGCCGGCATCGCCGTTACAACTTTTTACGATCGTTTAACGGCGAATTTACATCCGGTCGGTAAGCTTCGTCCTGTCCCAGCTTTTGCATGATGATGCTGCGACTTTGGATGGCCGGTGACCTCACCTCCCCAACCCCAGCCGGTTCATCCGGAAGACCCCCGCCCTCCCCGCGGGTGGTCTTCCACCCTTTCTCACTGCTTCTCTTCGACCCGGTAGTCCTTGTGGCAAGCCTTGCAGGCCTCGACCAGCTTGCCGAACTGCGCCTTCGCCGCCGCGGCGTCGCCCGTTGCGGCGACCTTGGCCATCTCGTTGGCTTCCTTGGTGAAGGCGATGGCGACCTTGGCGACGCCTTCCTTGTCGGTGAAGATCGCCGGCTTGGCGTGCGTGTCGTGGAAGCCCTTGCCCTTTTCGGTGCCCGGCATGTAGAGGGCGCCCATGCCTGAATTCGCGATGCCGGCGATCGCGTTGGCCGCCTTCACGACCTCGTCCTTGTTGTAGCTGCCCTCGACGTTGGCCTTGATGCGGCCGGTGTTCCACGCCATGAACTTGTAGCCGGCCTGACGGGCGGCGATCAGGTCCTCGGGCTTCGGCCCCTGCTGGGCCAGGACGGCGGCAGCGGCGAACACGCCGGCCGCGGCGAGCGCGATCTTCTTCATATTGGATTCTCCGTAAGCGATGGCGGCGTATGCCGCCCGCGTATTCTAATCCGCGGCGCCGCCGGCGAATACGTGCTTGACGCGCAGCGTCACGCCGTCGGCCACGACCGCCAGCAGGCGGTCGATGTTCGGATGCTTGCCGGGATGCTTCCTGGCGTCCTCGGTATGCTCGCCGTACAGCTCCAGGCCCTTCTTCGCCGCCTCGGCGGTGATCGCGCCGTAGAGCTGGCCGAGGTAGTTGTAGACGGACAGCGAACCCGACTGGCCCTGCTTGTTCTCGACGCTGCCGATGACGTTGCCCTCGCGGTCGAGCAACTGGATCGCCGCGAGGTGCGACACGCCGGGCAGCGCCTTGATGTTCTCGGCGAAGCCCATGTTCAGATCCGCTGCGCCAGTTCGACGGCCTTGCCGATGTAGTTGGCCGGCGTCATCTGCAGCAGGCGCTCCTTCTCGGCCTCGGGGATGGCCAGCCCGCGGATGAAGGCGTGCAGCGCATCGCGCTCGATGCCCTTGCCGCGCGTGAGTTCCTTCAACTGCTCGTAGGGGTTGGGCACGCCGTAGCGGCGCATCACCGTCTGCACCGGCTCCGCCAGCACTTCCCAGCAAGCGTCGAGATCCTCGAGCAGGCGCGCCTCGTTGGCCTCCAGCTTGTTCAGGCCCTTCAGCGTCGAGTCGTAGGCCAGCACGGCATAGCCGAAGGCGACGCCCATGTTGCGCAGCACCGTGGAGTCGGTGAGGTCGCGCTGCAGGCGCGAGACCGGCAGCTTCTCCGCCAGGTGGCGCAGCACCGCGTTGGCCAGCCCCAGGTTGCCCTCGGAGTTCTCGAAGTCGATCGGGTTGACCTTGTGCGGCATGGTCGACGAGCCGATCTCGCCGGCCTTGGTCTTCTGCTTGAAGTAGCCGAGCGAGATGTACTGCCAGATGTCGCGGTCGGCGTCGAGCAGGATGGCGTTGAAGCGGGCGATGGCGTCGTAGAGTTCGGCCATGGCGTCGTGCGGCTCGATCTGGATCGTGTAGGGATTGAATTCGAGGCCGAAGGATTCGATGAAGCGCCGGTTGAAGCCTTCCCAGTCGAGCTCGGGATAGGCGGACAGGTGCGCGTTGTAGTTGCCGACTGCGCCGTTGAATTTCGCCAGCATCTTCACCGCGGCGATGCGCTCGCGCGCGCGCATCAGCCGCGCCGCGATGTTGGCCATCTCCTTGCCCAGCGTGGTGGGCGACGCCGGCTGGCCGTGCGTGTGCGACAGCATCGGCAGCGCCGCCAGGTCGTGCGCCAGCTGGCGGAAGCGCTGGATCACGCGATCGAGGTTGGGCAGCAGGATGATCGCCGTCGCCTCCTGCAGCATCAGCGCGTGGGAGACGTTGTTGATGTCCTCGGAGGTGCAGGCGAAATGGACGAACTCGCCGACGCGCGTGACCTCGGGATTGTCCTTGAAGCGTTCCTTCAGCCAGTACTCGACCGCCTTGACGTCGTGATTGGTGGTCGACTCGATGGACTTGATGGCGTCGGCGTCGGAGACGGCGAAGCCGGACACGACCAGATCGAGCTCGTCGATGGTGGCTGGCGAGAAGGCCGGCACCTCGGAAATTTCCGACGCCGCCGCCAGTGCCTTCAGCCACTCGACTTCGACCCGGACGCGGTTCTTCATGAGGCCGAATTCGGAGAAATGGGCGCGCAGCGGCTCGACCTTGGCGGCGTAGCGTCCATCGAGCGGCGACAGTGCGGTGAGCGCGGAAAAATTCATGGCGGAATAAGCGGATTGAAAGGCGCAAATTTTACCATGCGCCCTTCGGCGGTCCCGCCGCGCGCGGGGCGCGTGGAGGCGCGATGCTATACTTCGCGCAGACGAATCGCAGTCCAAGGTTCCACACAATGAAGCTTATCGGCTCGCTTACCAGCCCCTACGTCCGCAAGACCCGCATCGTGCTCGCCGAGAAGAAGATCGAGTACGAGTTCGTGCTCGAATCCCCCTGGGCCGAAGGCAGTTCCGTGGCGAAGTTCAACCCGCTCGGCAAGGTGCCGGTGCTGGTGCTCGACGACGACAGCACGCTGTTCGACTCGCGCGTGATCGTCGAGTACCTCGACAACATGACGCCCAACAACAAGCTGTTCCCGGCCACCGGCCGCGAGCGCATCACCATCAAGCGCTGGGAGGCGCTCGCCGACGGCATCTGCGACGCGGCGTCGACGGCCGTGCTCGAAGCGCGGCGTCCGAAGAAGCTGCAGGACGCGGGCTGGATCGAGCGCCAGCGCGGCAAGGTCGCGCTCGGCCTCGAGGCGCTGGCCGGCGACCTCGGCGACGCGCCGTGGTGCTTCGGCAATTCGCTGTCGCTGGCCGACATCGCGACGGGCTGCGCGCTCGGCTACCTCGCCTTCCGTTTCCCCGAGATCGCCTGGCACGAGGAATACCCGAACCTCGCCAAGCTGTACGCCAAGCTGCTCGGCCGGCCTTCCTTCGCGGAAACCGTTCCGCACGACTGACGCCCGCGGCAGGCCGCTGCGCCGCCGCCTTCAGCCCTCGCCGTCCGCCTGCGCCAGCACGCCGCTCCTGCTGGCGGCGCGCAGTATGCGGCGCTCGAAGTCATCGGCCGGCAGCGGCTCCGCCAGGTAGTAGCCCTGGATGCTGTCGCAGCCGAGCCCGACCAGGCAATCGAGCTGCTCGCGCGTCTCCACGCCTTCGGCGACGACCTTGAGGCGCAGGCTGTGCGCCAGGGCGATGATGCCCGTCACGATCGCCGCGTCGTCGGGATTGGTCGTCATGTCGCGGGTGAAGGTACGGTCGATCTTGAGCGCGTCGACCGGGAAGCGCTTGAGGTAGGCGAGCGACGAGTAGCCGGTGCCGAAGTCGTCGATCTCGACGCGCAGGCCGATCTCCTTGAGCTCGCGCAGCGTCGACACCGCCTCGCGCGCGTGCTCCATCAGCACGCTCTCGGTGATCTCCAGGGTCAGGTGGCGCGCCTCCAGCCCGGTCTCCCGCAGCACCGTCCTCACCACCTCGGCGAAGCCGCCTTCCGCCAACTGGACGCCCGACAGGTTCACCGCCACGTTGAGGTCGGCGGCGCCTGCCGCCACCCATGCGCGCGTCTGCATGCAGGCGGTGCGCAGCACCCAGGCGCCGATGGAGACGATGAGCCCGGTCTCCTCGGCGAGCGGGATGAATTCGAGCGGCGAGATCATGCCGCGTTCGGGGTGCTGCCAGCGCACCAGCGCCTCCATGCCGGTGATGCGGCCGGTCGCGGCGTCCGCCTTCGGCTGGTAGAACACGCGCAGCTCCTGGCGCTCGATCGCCCGGCGCAGCGAAGTATCGAGGCGCAGGTGGTCGGACACCAGCGCCTCCATGCCCGCCTCGTAGAACTCGAAGCCGCCCGAGCCGCGCTTGGCGCGGTACATCGCGGTATCGGCGTGGCGCAGCAGGGTGCTGACGTCGCCGCCGTCGGTCGGGAACACCGAGATGCCGATGCTGGCGCTGACGAAGATCTCCTGGCCGTCGATCTCGAACGCCGCCGCCAGCGTGCGGCAGATCTTCTGTGCCACGTTGGCGGCGAAGGCCGGATCGTGGAGCTCGTCGAGCAGGACGGTGAACTCGTCGCCGCCCAGGCGCGCCACGCAGTCGGTCGAGCGCACGCAGTACTTGATGCGGCTGGCCACCGCCTTCAGCAGGCGGTCGCCGATCTCGTGGCCGAGGGTGTCGTTGACGAACTTGAAGCGGTCGAGGTCGAGGAACAGCACGGCCAGCGACTGGCTTGCGCTCTCGGCCCGTTCGATCGCGCGGTTGAGGTTCTCGGCGAACAGCACCCGGTTGGGCAGGCCCGTCAGCGTGTCGTTGAAGGCCAGGCGCCGCACGTGCTTCTCGGCGCGGTTGGCCTCGACCACCCGCCGCACGCGCTGGTTGACCACCGCCAGGTTGATCGGCTTGGGGATGTAGTCGCTGGCGCCCGCCGCGAAGGCGCGCTCGATGGAAACGTGGTCGTCGAGCGCGGTGATCATGAGCACCGGGATGTCCTTGCCGCGCGGCGTCTCCTGCAGCCTGGCGCAGGCGGTGAAGCCGTCCATCTCGGGCATCAGCGCGTCCATCAGGACCACGTCCGGCACCATGCGCTCGATGAGCGCCAGCGCGCGCGCGCCGTCGACCGCCTCCTCGACGGTGAAGCCGCTGCGCTGCAGCGCATAGCGCAGCGCCGAGCGGGTGCTGCGGTCGTCGTCCACGATCAGCACCAGCGCGCCCTTGCTGGCGTCCTCGGGCACCGCTTCCGGCTCGCTCTTCAGCTCGTCGAGCAAGGCCTGCTGGACCAGCGCGTACTCGGCGCGCGCCTCGGCGAGACGCTCGCCCGCCTCGCTGACGAGGGCCGCCTCGGCCAGTTCCTCGATCTCCCTGGCCACCGACGACAGCTGCGCGGCGCCCAGGTTGCCGGCCGCGCCCTTGACGGCGTGCGCGGCCCGCCGCAGCGCCTCGGCGTCGCCCATGGCGATGGCCTGCTCCATCTCCTCGAGGTAGGCGGGCATGTCCTCGAGGAACGGCTGGATGGCGAGCCCGATGGCGCTGCCGAGCGCCTCGCGCAGCCGGCCGAGCAGCGTCGGGTCGATCGGCTCGTCGCCGCCGCCGGCGACGCGCGCAGGCGGCAGCAGCGGCGCCGCCGCCTGGGCGACGAACCCGGGTATCCAGCGCTCGAGCTTCTCCCCGACGTGCTCCAGCGTGAGCGGCTTGGCGAGATGGTCGTCCATGCCGGACGCCAGGCACTTCTCGATGTCCGAGGCCTGCACGTTGGCCGTCATGGCGACGATCGGCGTGCGCCGGCCCCTGCCTTCCTCGAGCGAACGGATGGCGGCGGTGACCTGATAGCCGTCCATGCCGGGCATGTTGCAGTCCATGAAGATCAGGTCCCAGCGCTCGCGTTTGAAGGCGAGCAGGCCTTCCTGGCCGGACATCGCCGTGCCGACCTCGCAGCCGAACACGCCGAGCATGCCTTCGGCGATCACCTGGTTGGTGTGGTTGTCCTCCACCACCAGCACGCGCCAGCCGCGCCGCTCGTCGGCCGGCGCGTCGCCGGCTTCGACGGCGCGCTTGCCGTCGCCCATGGCCCCCGCGATCGAATCGAGCAGGCGGTCCAGGCACAGCGGCTTGGCCAGGTAGGCGTCGGCCTGCACGGCGGCCGGCACGTGCTCGGCGCCGTAGCGGTTCATCAGCACCAGCTTCAGGCCGTTCTGGAACTCGCGATGGATCAGCAGCGGCAGGCTTTCGCCGCCGATGGAGAACACCGTGTCGACGATCACCAGATGGTAGGGAGCGCCGCGCAGCTTCGCCGCCCGCAGTTCCGCCAGCGCGCTGTCGGCGTCGTCGGCGGTGCCGCAATCGAAGCCCCAGGACGCCAGCGCCTGCTGGAGGAAGCGCCGCGCGATCTCGCTTTCGTCGGCGACCAGCGCCCGCAGGCCCGGCCAGGAAGGATGCCGGGGCAGCGGCTGCGCGGGCGGCCCCGCCACGCCGAGGGGCACCGTGAACCAGAAGCGGCTGCCCTTGCCCGGCGCGCTGTCGACACCGATGGCTCCGCCCATCAGCCCGACCAGCTGCTTGCAGATCGCCAGGCCGAGGCCGGTGCCGCCGAAGCGGCGCGTCGTCGACGTATCCGCCTGGGTGAAGGAATCGAAGATCGCGCGCTGCGCGTCCGCGCTGATGCCGATCCCGGTGTCGCTGACCTCGAAGCGCAGCACCGGCTCGTCGGACGCCGCGCCGGCGGGCTCGGCGGCGACGCTCACCTCGACGCCGCCGCTCTCGGTGAACTTGATGGCGTTGCCGACCAGGTTGATCAGCACCTGGCGCAGGCGCCGCGGGTCGCCGAGCAGCCGCGGCGGCACCTCCGGAGCGACCAGGTAGCCCAGGTCGAGGCCCTTCTGGGCCGACTGCGGCGACAGCAGCTCGATGACGTCCTCCACCATGTGCGCCAGCCCGAACTCGGCGCGTTCCAGCACCACCTTGTCGGCCTCCAGCTTGGAGAAGTCGAGGATGTTGTTGATGAGGTCGAGCAGGTATTGCGACGAGTCCCAGGCGATCTCGACGAACTGCCGCTGCCGCGGCGGCAGGTCCGCCGCCATCAGGATGTCGAGCGTGCCGACGACGCCGTTGAGCGGCGTGCGGATCTCGTGGCTGACGGTCGCCGCGAAGTCGGCCTTGAGCTTGGCGAACTTGAGCGCGTTGTCGCGCGCCTCGCGCAGCTCCGCCTCGCGCTCCTCCAGCACGGCGATCATCCTGTTGAAGGCGAGCGCCATGTCGACGATGTCCTTGGGCCCCGCCAGCTCGGCGCGCACCTTGGCGGCGCCCGCCTCCGCCTGCGCCATGGCGGCCGACAGGCGCGTCAGCGGGCGCGTCATGCGCGCCGTCAGCAGCCGCACGATCAGCAGCACCACGAAGGCGAAGAAGAAGGAGACCGCGAAGTTGATGGCGAACACCTCCGCGTGCATGCGCGTGAGGGTGGCCTTGCTCTTGGTCACGCGCACGTAGCCCAGCAGTTCCTGCGGCTTGTCGCCGGTATCGAACGGCGACGGCGCGGCGGTCCCGGCCGTCACCGGCGCCACGAAGCGCCAGGCGTCGCCCGACTCGGATTCGAGGAAGGCGCCGCTGCCCAGCGCCCGCGGCGGCGCCTCCTGCGCCTGATGCCTGTCAGTGCCGTTGTTCTCGCCCACCAGCAGGCGGCCGTCGACATGGCGGATCTCGAGCGAGGTCACGTCGGGGAAGGCCAGCGTGACGCGCACCGCCTCGGCGGCGTTGTCGGGCGCGTCGTAGAGCAGCGCCAGCTTGGACAGGCCCGCCAGGTTCTCGGTGACCTGGCGGCCCTGCTCGACCAGGTTGGCGTGGATCTGGCGGCTGCCCTGCCAGGAGGTCGCCAGCGACGAGACGAAGGCGAGGCCGAGGACCGCCACCGCAACGACGATGGAAAGCTGGCGGCTGAACGAGGTTTCGCGCAGCAGCCGGCTCAGCGGAGTCATTGCTCGGGGAACACCATGTCGAAGCTGAGCTGCCGATGCGCGACGCCCAGGCCGAGGTGGCTGGCGGTGCGCACGTTGACGGCCATGAGGACGTCCTTGAGCGGCAGCACGCCGCGTGCCGGCCCGCTGTTCCCGGTCAATTGGCTGATGGCCGTGCCGGCGAGGCTGCGGCCGAGCTCGACGTTGTTGGGATAGAGCGAGAACAGCGCCCCGCGCTTGACGTGGGCGACGCTGCTGGAGAACACCGCCAGCCCGCGGTTCCACGCCTCCTGCAGGACGACGGGCAGCACGGCGGACTCCTCCACCGTGACGCTGTCCTGCGGCAGCCACAGGGCATCGCGGCGCGGGTCGGCGCCGGCGACCACCTCCTGGTAGAGGCGCATCGCGGTCTTCAGGTCGGGCGCCTCCTGCGCCACCAGCTCCAGCCCGTTGGCGCGGGCCGCCTCGCGCGCCAGGCGCAGCAGCCAGGCGTTCTGGCGCGGATCGTAGACCACGAAGACGCGGCGGGCGCCGGGCATCATGGCGCGCAGCCGGTCGAACAGCAGCATGGGATCGGGCGCCAGGCTATGCACGATCATGCCCCGCATGTCCGCCTCGGGCGCCGACACCACCGCGCCGGCCACCACGCCGATGTCGCGGTCCAGCCCGGCGGCCGCCTTCAGGCCGTTGCGGCCCAGCGCGATCACCACGCGGACGCCCTGCCGGCGCAGCTCGTCGACGAGTTCGGCGCTGCTCTGGTTCGCGCCCACGGCATAGGCCAGCGTGCGGCCCCTGGCCCGGTCCTCGATGCCTTCGATGATCTTCGCGAACACGCTGCGATAGGGCTCGCCGACGTCGGGATAGAGCACCACGATGTTGCCGTCGTCGCCGGCGGCGGTCGAGCGCGACGGCCGCAGCGTCGGCGTGGACGACGCCAGCTCGATGTTGCGCGGCGGCGAGGCCATCGGGTACAGCACGACGTCGGGCGTCTTCTCGATGCCGGCGATGATGCTGGAAAAGTCGAAGGCGGCCGGATCGCCGTATTCGTCGTAGACGACCGCCGCGGCGCGCGCGGGATCGGTCGGCGCGACGGCCCCCGGCGCCGCCCACGACAGCAGCGGCAGCAGCAGCGAAAGCGCGGCGGCGACCAGTCTTGCGAACACGGCTCCTCCCCATCGCAGGCGGCATAGTCCGCCCGCATAACAGCCGCGAAGTATATATGGTTATTGCGGCGCGTTGCGCCCCGCCCGCCGGGGGTCAGGCGATGATCCCGCCCGCCGGGGGTCAGGCGATGATCCCGCCGCCCAGGCAAACGGTGGATTCGTAGACGACGACCGATTGCCCCGGGGTCACCGCCCATTGCGGCGCGGCGAAGGCGATCTCGCAGGATTGCGCGTCGACGCGCTCGATCTCGCAGGCGGCGTCCGGCATCCGGTAGCGCGTCTTGGCGGCATAGACCCAGTGCGTGTGCGGCTGGCGTTCCGACACCCAGGAGAGCCCGGTTGCCTGCAGGCGAGGACTGAGCAGCGCCGGATGGTCGTGGCCCTGGACGACGTAGAGCACGTTCTTCGCCATGTCCTTCCTGGCGACGTACCAGGGCTCCTCGGGCGCGCCGCGCACGCCGCCGATGCCAAGGCCCTCGCGCTGGCCCAGCGTGTAGTACATCAGGCCCTCGTGGCGGCCGATGACGGCATCGCTGTCGAGGGCGCGGATCTCCCCCGGCTGGCGCGGCAGGTAGCGCGAGAGGAACTCGCGGAACGGCCGCTCGCCGATGAAGCAGATGCCGGTCGAATCCTTCTTGGCATGGTTGGGCAGGCCGGCTTCGGCGGCGATCTTGCGCACGTCGCGCTTGTAGAGGTGGCCGATGGGGAACAGCGTCCGGGCCAGCTGCGCCTGGTTCAGGCGGTAGAGGAAGTAGCTCTGGTCCTTGGTGCCGTCCTCGGCCTTCAGCAGCTGCCATTCGCCGAGGAACTCGCGCACCTGGGCGTAATGGCCGGTGGCGATCTTGTCGGCGCCGAGCCGCATGGCATGGTCGAGGAAGGCCTTGAACTTGATCTCGGAGTTGCAGAAGACGTCGGGGTTCGGCGTGCGGCCCGCCTGGTACTCGGCGAGGAAGTCCGCAAACACGCGCTCCTTGTACTCGGCGGAGAAGTTCACCGCCTCGAACTCGATGCCGATCACGTCGGCCGCCGCCGCCGCGTCGATGAAGTCCTGGCGCGACGAGCAGTAATCGGCGTCGTCGTCGTCCTGCCAGTTCTTCATGAACAGGCCCACCACCTGGTAGCCGGCGCGCTTGAGCAGCAGCGCGGCAACCGAGGAATCCACGCCGCCGGACATTCCGACGATCACCTTAGTCGACATCGGGATCCGCTCCTTCCTGCCATTGCTCGAGCGGCATGATCACCGCCGGCTTGCCGTTGTCCCGGAACCAGCTGTCGACGACATAGCGCTCGGGCGCCGGGTGCTCGGGATCGCGCACCGGGCCGAGTTCCTCGATGGCAGCCGAGAAATGCTGCCCGATGAGAAAACGGGTGCGCCGCTGGGGCGGCAGCACGCGGTGGAAGCGCAGCCAGCCGCGCGCTGCGAGCGCGTCGAGGAAGCGCGTCGTCGTCGTGGCGTGGTCGATGCAATCCATGCGTCCCGACTGGCTGTCGTCGTCGTTGTAGTTGCCGCCGCGGTCGCGCCAGACCGGCGTCTGCTCGCCCGCCCACGCGTAGAGCCGCCCCACCGCCAGGGCCAGCAGGTCGCGCTCGGCTTCCGGCGTGCGCGCCGTCGCCAGCAGCCGTCCCAGCTCGGCGAAGCGCGCCTCGGCCAGGACGACCTGCGCCTCGACGGCGCAGCCGTAGTTGTAGCAGACCTGCACCGAGGTGTCGGCCCACGCGGGTCCGGCCAGCAGCAACGGCAACGCGGCGGCGGCGACGCTGCGCATCAGTCGTAGTGCCGGATCAGGTCGAGCGGGAAGCGCCGGCCGGCCAGCCAGTCCTCCACGCACTGGAGGATCAGCGGGCTGCGATGGCGATCGCGCGTCGCGGCGATCTCGGCCGGCGTCATCCACACGGCGCGCAGGATGCCCTTGTCGAGCTGGCGGTCGGCCAGGTGCTCGCCGAGCTCGCCGGTGAAGGCGAAGCGCAGGTAGGTGATGTCGCGCTGCGGCCGCGGCCACTGATAGACGCCGACCAGCGCCGTCGGGGTGAAGCGCCACGCCGTCTCCTCGAGCGCCTCGCGCGTGCAGGCGGCGACCAGCGACTCGCCTTCGTCGAGATGGCCGGCCGGCTGGTTGAAGCGGATGCCGTCGTCGGTCTCCTCCTCCACCAGCAGGAAGGCGCCGTTGCGCTCGACCACCGCCGCGACCGTAACGTTGGGTTTCCAGATCGTGCTCATCGGCGGAATTCTAGCGCCCGCGCACCATTCCCACGCGGCCGGCCTGCCGAAACGGGCTTCGATCCGCTAAAATCCCCGCTTCCATCAAGAAAAGCTGGAGACACTCCATGACCATGGCCGACCGCGACGGCTTCATCTGGTACGACGGCAAGCTCGTGCCCTGGCGCGATGCCACCACCCACGTGCTGACCCATTCGCTGCATTACGGCCTCGCCGTTTTCGAGGGCGTCCGCGCGTACAAGACCGTCAATGGCACGGCCATCTTCAAGCTCAAGGAACACACGGATCGCCTGTTCAACTCGGCGCACATCTACCGCATGCCGATGCCCTACGATCGCGCGACCATCATGGCCGCGCAGAAGGAAGTCGTGCGTGCCAACAAGCTCGAATCCTGCTACGTCCGCCCGATCGCCTTCTATGGCTCCGAGAAGATGGGCGTCAGCCCCCGCGGGGCCAAGACCCATGTGGCCGTCGCCGCCTGGCCCTGGGGCGCCTACCTCGGCGAGGACGGCATGGAGAAGGGCATCCGCGTCAAGACCGCCAGCTACGCGCGCCACCACGTGAACGTCTCGATGTGCCGCGCCAAGTACTCGGGCACCTACGCCAACTCCATCCTCGCCAACATGGAAGCCACCGAGGACGGCTACGACGAGGCGCTGCTGCTCGACGTCGATGGCTTCGTCGCCGAAGGCTCGGGCGAGAACCTGTTCGTCGTCAAGGACGGCCAGATCTACGAGCCGGAGATCGCCTCGGCGCTGGTCGGCATCACGCGCGCCACGGTGCACGTGCTAGCCAAGGAACTCGGCTACACGGTGGTCTCCAAGCGCCTGACGCGCGACGACCTCTACATCGCCGACGAGGCCTTCTTCACCGGCACCGCCGCCGAGGTGACGCCGATCCGCGAACTCGACAACCGCCAGATCGGCGAGGGCAAGCGCGGCCCGGTCACCACCAAGATCCAGAGCCTCTTCTTCGACGTGGTGAACGGCAAGGTGCCGGCCCACGCCGACTGGCTTTCGCCCGTCAACGACGCCTGAGGAAGACCATGAGCGAGAAACTCAACGAGACCTCCCGCGAGATCACGGTCAGCGCACACGACCTGCCGCTGGCCTGCCCGCGCCCCGGCGCCCCCCTGTGGGCGCGCCATCCGCGCGTCTTCCTCGACCTCATGAAGCAGGACGCCGCCGAGTGCCCGTACTGCGGCACGCGCTACGTGTTCACCGGAGAGCGTCCGACGGGGCATCACTAGCCCCGCCGCGGCAGCGGCCACATGAAAGCAATCCTCGTCGTCGCGCCTTCGTGGATCGGCGATACCGTCCTGGCCCAGCCGCTGCTGTCCCTCCTGCGCGCCGCCCATCCCGGCGCCGCCATCGACGTGCTGGCCTCGAACTGGGGCGCCCCGCTGTTCGCGCGCATGCCGGAAGTGCGGCGCGTCGTCGACAGCCCGTTCCGGCACGGCGAGTTCAACCTGGCCGGACGCTGGAGCCTGGCCCGCCGCATCGCCCAGGCCGGCTACGATGCCGCGGTGGTGCTGCCCAACTCGTGGAAGTCGGCCCTGGTTCCCTGGCTCGCCGGCATCCCGAAGCGCATCGGCTACCGCGGCGAATCGCGCCACGGCCTGATCAACGTCATGCACCGGCTCGACAAGCAGCGCCATCCGCGCCTGGTGCAGCGCTATGCCGCGCTGGCCGACAAGCCCGGCGCCGAGCTGCCGCCGCTGCCCCAGCCGCACCTGATTTCCAGCGCCGAACAGCAGCGCGCGGCGCGCGCCGCGCTCGACCTGCCGCTCGACAGCTCGCCCATCGTCTTCTGCCCGGGCGCCGAGTTCGGCCCGGCCAAGCGCTGGCCGACGCGCCATTTCGCCGCCCTGGCGAGCGCGGTCGGCCATGTCGACGATCCGGTCTGGCTGGTCGGTTCGCCCAAGGACGCGATCATCGGCGAGAAGATCGAACAGTCGTGCCACGGATCGGTCATCAACCTGTGCGGCCGCACCACGCTCGAGCAGGCGATCGACGTCATCGCCTCGGCCCGCCAGGTGGTGTGCAACGACTCCGGGCTGATGCACGTCGCGGCGGCGCTCGACCGCCCGCTGGTCGCGGTGTTCGGCTCGTCGAGCTTCGACTACACGCCGCCGCTGTCGCCGCAGGCGAAG
>DASVZD010000256.1:0-3391 GCA_036391815.1 Rhodocyclaceae bacterium | reverse complement strand
CGGCGCCGTCTTCGACCAGCAGGCGGCGGACCTTCTGGCCCTCGGGACCGGTCTGGTGCGTCTTCAACTGCATGCCGAGGATCGCAGTGGCGTTGGCGCGCACTTCGTCGAGCGAGCGCGCCAGCTTGACGCCGCCGCCCTTGCCGCGGCCGCCGGCGTGGATTTGTGCCTTGACCACCCAGACGTTGCCGCCCAGCTGCTCCGCCGCCTTGACCGCCTCATCGACCGTGAAGCAAGGGATGCCGCGCGGGGTCGTTACGCCGAATTTCCTCAGGAGTTCCTTGCCCTGATATTCGTGGATTTTCATGCCTCTTCCTTGGTATGTATTTGGGAACGATTTGCCGGATGTGCCCGGTCTTGTTCGCCGCTGCCTCGAACGAGGACACCGGCGGTCTCCACAGCCCCGATTAGGCCGTAAGGCCCCTCGTCGGAGCCCGCGATAGTATCACGTTATGACCCGGCAAACGGACGCTTATGGAGAGCCTGTGCGGAGTGCGGGCATCAGGCGTTGCGGCAGGACTGGACCACCAGGAAACGCCCGGCCACGAAGCCGCCGTCGCTCAGGCAGCCGCGTGCCGCCGGGTTGCCTCCGCTGGCGCGGTAGTCCGAAAACGCGGCCGATTGCCAGGGGATGGCTTCGCCGGTCAGGTTGATGGCCAAGGGAGTGCCGGTGCGCAGCGATGCCTCCTCGGCCAACTGGATGATGTTCTCGTTGTCCGAGTAGATCGAGAAGCCCAGCGCGCCCTTCTCGCGCATCGCGCGCTCGGCCAGCGCCAGGCCTTCGGCCGTCGTGGCCGTCTCGACGACGAAGGCGATCGGGCCGCTGCCTTCCTCCATCCACAGGTTCCCCGCGTCTGCCGGCACCTTGAGCAGCAGCGGCGTGCGGACGACCGCTTCCGGCCACTGCGGATGCTCGAGCTTCTCCGAGGCGCGCAGCACGTCATCCGACTCGGCCAGCGCCTTGAGGCGCGCAACGGTCGCCGGCGAGCGAATGGCGCCGAGCAGGTCGAAAGCGCGATTCGAGTCCTCCAGCAGCCGATTCACCGCGCGTCCCAGGTCGCTGCAGAAGCGCTCGGCCGGAATCAAGGCTTGCGGAGTACGCACCCCCTGCCGGCCGACGAAAATTGTCCGCGGCGTGCCGCGCTGCTGCCCGGAGTTCGTCGCCAGCGAAAGCGCGATGTTGTCCAGCATTCCCATGTAATCGGGCGCCCCGTCGACCACGATGCAGCCGATCCCGGGCTTCTCGGTGAACAGCAGCGCGCCGCGCACGTTCTCTTCCAGCCAGTCGCCGAACTCGGCATCGCCGGCATAGTCGATGATCCGGACATCGGGCTTCAGCGCGACCTCGCGTGCGACCGGCGCCGCCGCCGTGTCGACCAGCAGGCTCGCCAGGTCCGGATCGAAGCCGGCTTCCTTCAGCGTCTGGCGGACATGGGCGACGGTGATGGCGAGCGGCAGGATCGCGTCGGGGTGCGGCTTGACGATGACGGCATTGCCTGTCGCCAGGCTGGCGAAGATTCCCGCGTAGCTGCCCCACGTCGGCGCATCGGCGCAGGAGAACACCAGCGCCACGCCGCGCGGAATCGCCGTGTAGCGCTTTTCCAGCCTGAGCGGGGTGCGGCTGCCGCGCGCCTTTTCCCAGGTGGCCCGATAGGGCACGTGCTTCATCTCGCGCCACGCATAGGCGACGGCCTCGAGCCCGCGTTCCTGCGCGCGCGGGCCGGCGTTCTGGAAGGCCGCGGCGAACGATTGCCCGGTCGTGTGCATCGTGGCGAAGGCCAGTTCGATGCTGCTCGCATTGAGGCGCTGGAGGATTTCCGCGCAGACGCCGGCGCGCACGTCGGGACCGGCCTTGGCCCAGGCGGGGATCGCCTGCTTCGCCGCGGCGATCAGCGCATCGGCGCTGCACTTCGGGTAGCTGACGTTCAGCGCGACGCCGTAGGGCGACGCTTCGCCGCCGCCGCGGCCCACCACGCCCGGCTGGTCGAGGTAGAACTGCGCGTCGGGGTAGGCCTCGAAGAAGGCCTTGCGCCCTTCTTCCACCGCGTTCTCGCCGTAGTCGCGCAGGTCGTCGCTGTAGGGACTCCAGCAGCCGCGGCTTTCGATCGCGTGCACGGCCGAACCCAGCAGGTCCTGGTGCTTGACGAACATGGGATGAGCCATGAATCCTCCGGTACCATCGCGGTTTTCGGCGCCATTCTACTTCGGGAGCGCCGTGGCACAAGGAGATCGCATGACCCCCGACGAAATCGCCCGGCGCTGCGCCGACATCATGTGGCCGGACGACCACGCCGCGCGCGGGCTCGGCATCGAGATCGTCGACGTCGGGGCCGGCACCGCCGCGCTGCGCATGACGGTGCGCCAGGACATGGTGAACGGCCACGGCACCTGCCATGGCGGCTTCATCTTCGCGCTGGCCGATTCGGCCTTCGCCTACGCCTGCAACAGCTTCAACCACTTCGCCGTGGCAGCCGGAGTCGACATCAACTTCCTCGCCCCGGCCCATATCGGCGAAGTGCTCACCGCAGCGGGCCAGGCGCGTCATCAGGGCGGCCGCAGCGGCGTCTACGATATCGAGGTGACGAACGCCGAGGGCAAGCTGATCGCGGTGTTCCGCGGCCGTGCGGCCCGCGTCAAGGGCCATTTCTTCGAGCCTGACCAAAGTAAGGGATAATTGCGGCCAGGGAGAGAAACGCACATGAGCAATGCCATCGGCTTCGAAGCCATCGAGAACGCCAGCCGCGACGAGATAGCGGCGCTGCAACTGCAGCGCATGCGCTGGTCCCTCAAGCACGCCTACGACAACGTCGCGCATTACCGCGAGAAATTCGACGCCGCGGGCGTCAAGCCCGACGACCTCAAGGAGCTCAAGGACCTCGCCAAGTTCCCCTTCACGACAAAGCAGGACCTGCGCGAGACCTATCCGTTCGGCATGTTCGCGGTGCCGCGCGAGAAGGTGGTCCGCGTCCATGCCTCCTCCGGCACCACCGGCAAGCCGACGGTCGTCGGCTATACGCAGAAGGACATCGACACCTGGTCGAACCTGGTGGCCCGCTCGATCTACGCCTCCGGCGGACGGCCCGGCCACAAGCTTCATGTCTCCTACGGCTACGGCCTGTTCACCGGCGGCCTCGGCGCCCACTACGGCGGCGAGAAGCTCGGCTGCACGGTGATCCCCTTCGGCGGCGGCCAGACCGAGCGCCAGGTGCAGCTGATCCTCGACTTTCAGCCCGACATCATCATGGTGACGCCGTCATACATGCTGGCCATCGGCGACGAGTTCGTGCGCCAGGGGCTCGATCCCGCCAAGTGCTCGCTGTCGATCGGCATCCACGGCGCCGAGCCGTGGACCCACCAGATGCGCGAGGAAATCGAGCGCCGCTTCGACATG
>DASVZD010000255.1:0-5744 GCA_036391815.1 Rhodocyclaceae bacterium | reverse complement strand
GATCAGCAGGCGCTCGGTGATCTCGAGTTCCAGCCGCTCCGGCGCGCAGCCGGTCTCGCGCAGCACGGCGGAAACCGTCTCCAGCAGGTTGTCGTCGAGGAACTGGCGGGGCGAGACGTTCACCGCCACCTTGACCGGCCGGCCGTCGTCCTGCCAGGCGCGCGCGGCCCGGCACGCCTCGCGCAGCACCCACCTGCCGATGCCGACGATCAGGCCGGTGTCCTCGGCGATGCCGATGAACCGGTCCGGCGCCAGCAGACCCCAGGCCGGATGGCGCCAGCGCAGCAGCGCCTCCACCCCGACCACGCGGCCGCTGGCGAGCTCGACCTGGGGCTGGTAATGCAGCTCCAGTTCGCGTCGTTCGAGCGCCACCCGCAGGCCGGCCTCGATGTCGAGGCGCTCGACCGCATGCGCCGTGAGCTCGGCGCGGTAGAACTGGAAATTGTTGCGGCCGCGCTCCTTGGCGTGGTACATCGCCGCCTCGGCAAATCGCATCAGCTCGTCGATGCTGTCGCTGTCGTCGGGAAAGAGGGCGACCCCGATGCTCGCCGAGACGAAGAAGGTGCTGCCGCCGACCCGGAAGGGATCGCCGAAGGCATCGAGCATCTTGCGCGCGAGCCGGCCGAGGTCGGCGCCGTCGCGCACGTCGGGCAGCCCGATGACGAACATGTCGCCGTTGAAGCGCGCCACCGTGTCGTAGCTGCGAACGCAGCGGTGCAGGCGGTGCGCGACCTGGCGCAGCACCTCGTCGCCCACGCTGTGGCCGAGCGCATCGTTGACCGCCTTGAAGCGGTCGAGCCCGAGCGCCATCAGGCCGGTCAGCTCGCGCTGCCCGCGTGCGCGGCCGACCACCTGACGCAGCCGGTCGGTGAACAACGCCCGGTTCGGCAGCCCGGTCAGCGCGTCGGCAAAGGCCAGCGTATGGATGCGCCGCTGGTAGGCCTTGACCGCCGAGATGTCCTGCGCCTGCGACAGCACCCCGCAGATGCTGCCGTCGGCCGCGTGCAGCGGCGCGATGTACCAGGCGCACTGGAGGCGCTTGCCGCCGCGCGTCAGGTTCTCGCCGACGATGTGGAGCGAGCGCCCCTCGACCGCCACCTGGCCCCAGATCGCCAGCGACTGCTCGAGGCCGTCCTCCGGGACGATGAGGCCATCCTCCAGGCTGCGCCCCAGCGCCTCGCGCCGCGAATACTCGAATGTCCGCTCGGCCGCCGGGTTCCAGTCGACCACGCGCTTGTCGAGGTCCCACTCGATGGTGGGCAGCGGCGTCAGGCGCAGCAGCAGGTCCAGCCTGTCGCGGCAGCCGGCGGCATCGACGACGATGTCCATGCTGCCCTCCTCATGCCGTGCCGGCCAGCTCCGGCTGCCCGGCGTCCAGCGCGACCAGGCCCGCCATCTCGTCCACCGACAGCACCCGCCCCATGTCGAGCAGGATGATGAAGCGCCCGTCCACCTTCCCCATGCCCTGGATGAAATCGGTGCGGATGGTGGCGCCGAAGGCGGGCGGCGGCTCGACCTGGTCGAACGGGATCTCCAGCACCTCGTTGACGGCGTCGACCATGATGCCGATCACCTGCTGGGCGTCGCCGTCCTCGATCTCGACGATGACGATGCAGGTGCGGCGCGTCACCCCGGTCGGCGCACCGCCGAAGCGGACGGCGAGGTCGACCACCGGCACCACCGCGCCGCGCAGGTTGATCACCCCGCGGATGAAGTCGGGCATGCGCGGCACCACCGTCAGTTCGCCGTACTCGATGATCTCCTTGATGCGCAGGATGCCGACGGCAAACACGCTGCCGCCCAGCATGAACGTCAGGTACTGCGTGTGCTCGGGCGACGCCGGCGCAGCGGGTGCGACAGGACCCGCGTCGGCCGTTCTGGCGAGGGCTTCCATGGCGGTCTCCTAGAAGCGCTCGAAGGCAACGGCGTCCGCGCCCACCGCGGCGAATGGGGCCGCCGCGCCAGGCCGCGCCGGCTTGCCGGTCCTGGCGGCCGCCGGGGCCTTGGCGGCGAGGACGCGCACATCGTCCTGCCGCCTGCCTTCGGCGAGCTTGAAGAAGCTCATCAGCTGCTGGAGCTGCCCGGCCTGGCCGCTCATCTCCTCGGCGGTGGCCGCCAGCTCCTCCGAAGCCGAGGCGTTCTGCTGCGTGATCTGGCTGAGCTGGCCCATCGCCGTGTTGATCTGCCCGGCGCCGGCCGACTGCTCCTCGGAGGCCGCGGTGATCTCCTGCACCAGCTCGGAAGTCTTCCTGATCGACGGCACGATCTCGTCGAGCAGATGACCGGCCTTCTCGGCCAGCTCGACGCTGCCCTGGGCGACCTGCCCGATCTCCTGCGCCGCCACCTGGCTGCGCTCGGCCAGCTTCCTCACCTCGGCCGCCACCACCGCGAAGCCCTTGCCGTGCTCGCCGGCGCGCGCCGCCTCGATGGCGGCGTTGAGCGCCAGCAGGTTGGTCTGGTAGGCGATGTCGTCGATGATGCCGATCTTCTTGGCGATCTTCTTCATCGCCGCGACGGTCTCCTTCACCGCCTCGCCGCCCTCGCCCGCGTCCCGCGCCGCCTTGCCGGCGATGCCGTCGGTGACCTTGGCGTTCTCGGTGTTCTGGCGGATCGACGCCGACATCTCCTCGACCGAGGCCGAAGTCTCCTCGACGCTCGCCGCCTGCTCGCTGGAGGCCTGCGACAGCGACTGGGCGGTGGCGCTCACCTGGCCGGTGGCGCCTGCCAGCGATTCGCCCGCCGTGCGCACTTCCGCGATGGTCTGCGCCAGCTTCTCGACGGTGTTGTTGACGCTGGCCTTCAGCTCGCCGAGCATGCCCTGGTACTCGCCGGCCACGCCCTGCGTGAGGTCGCCGTTCTCCAGCGCGGCCAGCACGTCCATCGCCTCGGCGACCGGCCCGACGATGGCGTCGAGCGTGGCGTTGACGCCCTCGATGATGCGGCGGAAGTCGCCGGCGTGGCGGGCGGCGTCGGCGCGCACCTTGAGCCGGCCTTCGACGGCCGCCTGCGCCAGCATGTCGGCGTCCTCGATCAGCGCCTTGATGTTGGCGCGCACCTGGTCGATGGTCTCGTTGATGAAGCGCTTCTTGCCCGGCAACTGCTCGATCTGGGAATCCATGTTGCCGCGCCCGAACTCCATGAAGCAGGCCATCGCCTTCTTCTTCACCGCGATGTGGCCGAGCACCATGTTGTTCACGCCGGCCGCCATCGCCGCAAAGTCTCCCTTGAACTTCGCCTGGTCGATCTTCACGTCGATGTCGCCGGCGTCGTGCTCGCGCGACATCAGGTTCATCTCGGCGATGAGCGTTTGCAGGGCGCCGGTCATGCGCTTCATCGAGGCCATCACGCTGGCGTCGTCGCCGGCCTTGAGGTCGATCCGGCTGCTGAAGTCGCCGGCCGCGATCTTGTCGGCGATGTTCGCCACCTGGGCCGGCTCGCCGCCGAGCTGCCGCATCAGGTTGCGCGTGATGAAGAATCCGAGCAGGGCCACCCCGGCGAGCGTCACGCCCGCGATCACGATCGACAGCGTCGCGGCACTCGACTTGGCGGCCACCGCCTCCTCGGCCACCTTCTTGCCCATCGCCATGTTGTAGTCGATGTCGTCCTGGACGATGCGGATCGCGGCTTCGAACGCCTCGGTCGTCTCGCGCAGCATGTCGCGCGCCTTGTCGCTGTGATTGAGGCGCGATTCCGCGAGGATGGGATCGAGCTTGGCGTCGTAGTCGGCGAATGCCTTCCTGCCTGCCTCGACGTAGGCGCGGTCCTTGTCGTCGGCGACGCAGCTGGCGCCGCCGCAACCGTCCGCCAGGTACTTGCCGAACAGGGCGGAAGCGTTCTGCCGCAACCCGACCAGTTCCTTGTCGATGGCGGCCATCCGGGCCGGATCGGTGTTCAGGATATGGCGGTAGGTGGCAATGCGCATGCGGTTCAGGTTTCCGCGCAGGTCGCTCAGCAGGGCGATGCTCGGAACCGTGTTGAGGTTGGCATAGTTGGCGGCGTCGTAGACCCGACCCATCTGGTACAGGGTGACGCCGGAGAGCAACAGGATGCCGAGCAGGGCGCTCAGCACCAGCAGGGCCATTTTCTTGGTGACGGTCATGTCGTTTCTCCTATTCCAGGGGCGAGTGGTGGGCGGGGGTTGGATGCGCCGCGCTGGCCTGGGCACGCGACGGTTCCGTGGGTGGGGAAAGCTGGGCCGGGGCGACGGCAGCTTCCGCCGCCGCGGTGCAGCTCTTGACGAGCGCCGGCACGTCGAGGATCAGGGCCACCTCGCCGCTGCCGAGGATGGTCGAGCCCGCGACGCCTTGCAGGCGGGCGAACAGCCGCGAAAGCGGCTTGATGACGGTCTGGAATTCGCCGAGCAGCCGGTCGACCACCAGCCCGACCTTGCGGCCGGCGAACTGGATGACGACCACGCTTTGCCGCGGCGCCGGCTCGCCGGGAACGCCCAGCGCCTCGTGCAGCCGGAGGTAGGGCAGCACCTGGCCGCGCAGGTTGAGGTAGCTGCCGTCGTGCAGGCTGGCCGACTCCTGCTGCGCCGCCGCCGCAGCCTCCTCCTCGTCGTCGTCCTCCCAGCCGCGGCGGGCGCCGGGCTGCGTCAGTTCGATGCATTCGACCACCATGTCGAGCGGCACCACGTAGGCCGCGGCCCCGACGCCGACCAGGAAGCCGTCGATGATCGCCAGCGTCAGCGGCAGGCGGATGCGGATCGCGGTGCCCTGGCCTTCCTCGGAATCGACGTCGATGGTGCCGCGCAGCGCCTCGATGTTCCGGCGCACCACGTCCATGCCGACGCCGCGGCCCGACAGGTTGCTCACCTTGTCGGCCGTCGAGAAGCCGGGCTCGAAGATGAGGCGCCGGATCTCGGCGTCGGAGGGCTTGTCGCCCGCGCCGATCAGGCCGCGTTCGCGCGCCTTGGCGAGGATCTTGGCGTGATTGAGCCCGCCGCCGTCGTCGGCCACCTCGATGACGATGGTGCCCGAGTCGTGGTAGGCGTCGAGCCGGACCGTGCCGTGGGCCGGCTTGCCGGCGGCCGCGCGGACCTCGGCCGGTTCGATGCCGTGGTCCATGGAATTGCGCACCAGGTGGGTCAGCGGGTCGCCGATGCGCTCGACCACGGTCTTGTCGAGCTCGGTCTCCTCGCCGCTGATCTGCAGCCGGATGTCCTTGCCCAGCTCGCGGCTGACGTCGTGCACGACGCGCTGGAACCGGTTGAAGGTGGCACCGATCTGCACCATGCGCAGGTTGAGCGCCGAGTCGCGCACTTCCTCGACCAGGCGCGACATGGTGAAGGTGGTTTCCAGCAGGTCGCCGTCGCCGAGACGCTGCGCGATCAGGTGGGCGCCGGCCCCGGTGATGATCAGTTCGCCGACCAGGTTGATCAGCCGGTCGAGGCGGCGCGCGTCGACGCGGATGAAGTTGGCCTCGCCGCCGCGCGTCTCCTTGACCTGCTTCTGCTTGTCCAGCGCGGCGTCCACCATGGCCGGCTCGACCAGGCGTTCGGCCACCAGCACTTCGCCGATGGGCTTCGCCTCGCCCTGCTGCGCCGCCAGCGGCAGGATGCTGACGCGGCTCGATTCGCGCACGAACTCGAAGGCGCCCTCGCTGGTGCGCTTGTCGGCGTCGCTGCGGAAGCGGATCTCGAAGCCGAGGTAGCAGGCCTCGGGGTCCAGTTCCTCCAGCGCCGGCACCGAATGCGCCAGGGTCTCGATGCGCTCGATGCGGCCCAGGGTGGCGAGGTAGCG
>DASVZD010000254.1:0-30664 GCA_036391815.1 Rhodocyclaceae bacterium | reverse complement strand
ACTCTCGCGCCTCATGGACGTGCGGGATGGCGTGGCTGTCGTCGAGGGAGACCAGCATGTCGGACTGGGGCCGCAGGGAATAGGCCTGCTCGTCGGTGACGCGCAGACGGGCGATGCACTTGCCGAAGCCGCGGATCTCGGCCGGGTAGAGGTCGAAGCTGATGACCCGGTAGCCCATCTCGGCCATGGCCCGGCGCAGGATGTCGCCGGCGGCGATGGTGCCGTCGCCGGCCGAGCCGACGATGGCGATCTGGATGTCGGTGCTCATTACTGGTACTCCCAAAACGGCGACGCGATCTTTCCGTCCTTGGTCAGGCGCAGGTTCTCGTCCTGTGTCGGCACCCACGGCTCGTCGGCGCCGGTGATGTTGCGGGCGGCCAGTTCGCCCATGGCGCGCACGTTCTTCCAGCCGTGATAGAAGCAGTACTTGTGCTCCGCGTCGGTCCAGATCTGGCAGACGTCGCCGGCGGCGTAGATGTTCTCGTTGGTGGTGCGCAGGTTCGGGCTGACCAGCAGGCCGCGCTCGATGTCGACGCCGGAGCCGAGCATGAAGTCGAGCGACGGCGCGACGCCGTAGAACGGCATGATCACGTCGCCGGCCAGTTCGGAGCCGTCGTGGAATACCAGCTTGCGCGCCGCCAGCCCCTTGGCGCCCGCCTCGATCGACGCGATGCCGCCGCGCTCCGCCTGCTCGACGACGACGATGCCCATCTTCTTCAGCGCATCGATGAACTTCGGACGGTCCTGGTCGGCCACCTCGTGCGGCCAGAAGGTGTAGGGGCCGGCCACCAGCGTCACGCGGTGGCCGGTGTCCAGCAGCGTGCGGGCGAGGTCGAGCCCGATGGTGTCGCCGCCCAGCATGATCGCGTGGCCGCCCTTTGGCAGCGCGTCGGCGACCGTCACCGCTTCGCGGTAGGCGCCGAAGCCGTGCAGCAGCGGACGGAACTCCGAGAGTTCCTCCGGCAGGTAGGCGCCGGCGCCGGACGCGACCAGCAGCGAATCGAAGCGCAGGTTCTCCTTGTGCTCGAGCTTCACCACCTGGCTCGCGCTGTCGACGCCGACGACGCGCGTCGCGCGGCGCAGCGTGATGCGGTTCTTCCGGTAGTAGTCGGCCGGATAGATGATGAAGTTGCGCCAGTCGCGCTCGCCGCGGAACACGCGCGGCAGGTCGTAGCGGTTGAAGAACGGCAGGCGCGAGATGGTGATCATGGTGATGCGGCTGTCGGGATCGCGCTCCCGCAACGTCTCCGCCGCCTGGTTGCCCGCGACGCCGCTGCCGATCACGATGTGATGACGGGTACTCACGCTTCCACCTCCACTTCGGTCAGCTCGCAGCGCGAGATGGTGATGCACTTGATCGGGCAGACGTTGTAGCAGGCGCCGCAGCGTATGCACTCGTTGTTGTCGATCCAGATGGCGCCGACCTTGTTCCACTCCTTGGTTTCCTGCAGCTTGCCGTAGGCGCCGTCCTGCGCGATCTCGACGCCGCCGACCAGCTTGATGCAGCTGCGCGGCGCCACCTCGATGCAGGCGCGGCAGTAGATGCAGCGGTCGACGTCGATCTGGTAGCGCAGATGGCACAGGTAGCAGCGCTTGGCTTCCTCCTGCGCCGCGGCGGCGTCCCAGCCCGTCTCGACTTCGCAGGCGAGCGACTTGCTGCGCTTGCCGAGCTTGGCCGTCGGCATGTGCTGGCGCGGGATGAAGTCGTAGGCGCGCTCGCGCAGCGGCTTCTCCACCGGCTCGATGCGCACCACCTGGCGATGGCGCTCGCGGCCGAGCAGCCAGGTGTCGATGCGGCGCGCCATCTTGCGGCCGTGGCCGACTGCCTGGACGACGGTCGAGGCGCCGCTGACGTAGTCGCCGGCGGCGAACACGCCGGGCTGCGAGGTCATGCCGTTGTCCGACAGGCGCGCGTTCCTCCATTTGTCGAGCTGCACCGGCAGGTCGCTGAACTCATGCACCGTCTGCTGCCCGATGGCGACGATCACGGTGTCGCACGGTTCGACGAACTCCGAGCCTTCGATCGGGATGGCGATGCGCCGGCCGCCTTCGCGCCAGCCGCCGAGGCGGTTCTGGGCGAACTCGACGCCGGAGACCTTGCCCTCGTCGTCGAGCACGAACTTCATCGGCGAGCGCAGGCCCTTGATGCGCACGCCTTCGCGCTTGGCCTCGAAGATCTCTTCCTGGGTGATCGGGATGTATTCCTCGGCGGTGCGGATGTGGATCGTCACTTCCTCGCCGCCCAGCCGCACGGCCACGCGCGCGCAATCGAGCGCGGTGAAGCCCGCGCCGATCACCGCCACGCGCTTGCCGACCTTCTTCTTCTCGCCGCGATGCATGGCGACCAGGAAGTCGAGGCCGAACTCGATGCCGGGCACCTCGCCGGGATCGCGGTGCTCCCATTCGCCCTTGAGCGGAATCGGCGTTGCCGACATGCAGCCGGTCGCCAGCAGCACGGCATCGTAATCCGCGAGAAGCTGCGAGACGCGCACCTGGCCCGGTTCGTTGCCGACCTCGACGCCCGTGCGCAGCTGGACGCCCAGGCGCAGGGCATTGTGCAATTCGGTGTCGAGGATGTTGCGCGGCAGCCGGAATTCCGGGATGCCGTAGCGCAGCATGCCGCCGGCCCTTTCCTCGCGCTCGAAGATCACCACGTCGTGCCCGAACAGCGACAGGTCGTGCGCGGCGGCAACGCCCGCCGGCCCGGCGCCGACGATGGCGACGCGCTTGCCGGTCGGCGCATAGAGCCGTTCGGTGATCTTGTGGCCGGCGTTCTTGAGGTCGGCGGCGACCCGCTTGAGGTGGCAGATCGCCACCGGATCGCCGTTGCCCGGCCAGCCGTGGCGGCAGGCGCTCTCGCAGGCCCGCGAGCAGACGCGCCCGAGCACGCCCGGCAGCACGTTGGCCTCGCGGTTGATCTCGTACGAGGAGCCGTAGCGGCTCTCGAAGATCGCCCGGATGTAGGAAGGAACGTTGGTGCCGGCGGGACAGGCGTTCTGGCAGGGGACGTTCTGTTTGACCCAGCCGATGTCGCGAGGATCGTCGGAAACGAATACGCCGCCCTCGGCGGCGCACGGTGCAGCGGCCGCCTGTGGCGGGAACGGCAAGTCACCCATAGCTTCTCCACTCTGGCTGGCGGCGCCTAGTGACGCCGCTCTTCATATGCAACGCCGTGACGCGCGAGCGTCACCGACGGCATATTACCCGAGTTGATGGGCGGATAAGGAGGCCGCTTTTGATCGACGTCAACGAGACGCCAGATTGCCCGGATCGGTGACGAAGGCGATCTTCACGATGCCCGCCCGCTGTGCCTCGGCCATGACCTCCGCGACCTTTTCGTAGCGCGTGGCGCGGTCGGCGCGCAGGTGGAGTTCGGGATCGCCGCCGCGGGCCGCCTCCAGCCGGGCCGGCAGCGCGTCGGCGTGGATGGGCTCGCCGTTCCAATAGACGATGCCCGAAGCGTCGATGGCCACCTGGATCACCTGCGGCTTGTCTTCGATGCGCGTCGCGTCGACCTTGGGCAGGTCGACCGGAACCGCCTGCTGGAACAGCGGCGCCGTGATGATGAAGATCACCAGCAGCACCAGCATCACGTCGACCAGCGGGGTGGTATTGATCTCGGCCATCGGCTGCTGGCCGCTGCCCTGCTCGAACGAACCGAAGGCCATGTCAGCCCGCCTTCGCGCCGGCGACGCTGTAGAGCCCGCCGCGCACCCGGGCGCCGGTGGTCAGGTAGGCATGCAGGTCGTGGGCGAAGCCGTCGAGCTGCGCCAGCACGATGCGGTTGCCGCGCGTGAACGCGTTGTAGGCGAGGACGGCGGGAATGGCGACGAACAGGCCGGCGGCGGTCATGATCAGTGCCTCGCCGACCGGGCCGGCAACCTTGTCGAGCACGACCTGGGTGGCGCCGGAGAGGTTCGCCAGTGCGTGGTAGATGCCCCAGACGGTGCCGAACAGGCCGATGAACGGCGCCGTCGAGCCGACCGAGGCGAGGAAGGTCAGCCCGTGCTCGATGCCGGCCTGCGAGCGGACGATCTGGCTGCGCAGCGCGCGGGTCACCGCCTCGCTGACGCTGACGCCGGCGCCGATGCCGCGGGCGGCGTCGTGCGCCTGCGCCGCATGCGCGCCGGCCAGCGCCAGCTGCGAGAACACGCCGCTCCGGTCGGCCGCCTTGAGCGCCTCGATCGCCTCGGGCAGCGAGTTGGCGCCCCAGAAGGCGGCGATGGCGGCGTCGGAGCTGCGCCCGGCGCGCCAGTGGCCGGCCGCCTTGCCGGCGATCAGCGACCACGAGGCGACCGACAGCAGCAGCAGCAGGACGGCGACCGCGTGGGTGAGGAAATCTCCGGCGGACCAGAAATGGGCGAGGCCGATTTGGGAGTTCATGTCGTTTCCTTAGCTTTCCAGACTGAAGACGATGGGCACGCCGACCCACGATTCGACCGCCTCGCTGCCGCGCATGGCGGGCACGAAGCGCCACCTGAGCACGGCGTCGCGCGCGGCCGCATCCAGGCGCGCGAAGCCGCTCGACTGCCTGACCTCGACGTCGAGCGCCGCGCCGCTGGCGGCGACGCGCACGCGCAGCAGCACCTTGCCCTCCTCGCCGTTGCGGCGCGAGAACATCGGATAGACCGGCTTGGGATTGTTCAAATAGGCGGCGTCGAAGCGGGCGGACGTGACGGGGAGCGAGACGGCGACCGGGGCGGCGTCCGTCTTCGGGGCCGGCGGCTGCGGGGCGACGGCGAAGCTGGGCGCCGCGGTCTCGGCGGCGGTCGTCATCACCGGCGGGGGCGGCGTCGGCGCCCGGGCAGTCTTCGGCTGCACCGGCACGACGGGCGGCAGCGGCTTTTGCGGCACCGGGGCGTCGGCCTGGATCAGCCGCACGACGAGATCGTGGGTGGCGGTGCGCACTTCGGGCGTGCTGGCGAATCCCACCACAACGGCGATCGCGGCGACATGCAGGACGGTCGCGGCGCCGACCCGCCAGCTGCCGGTCGGCGCGAACGGATCGCGCCCGATTTCGCGATGCGAGGGACTCAAGGCCGTGGCCCTCCGTGGCCGCCTGCGGCCAGGCGCTGCAGGGCGTCGGCCGCGACGGGGCCGCTGAAGGCCTCGCGTCCGGCTTCGCCGTCGAACAGGTAGCTGCGCGGCAGCTCGCCGCCCCAGCGGCGGTCGATCTCGTAGCGCAGGCGCTCGGGCGTGTCGGCGAAGACCCAGGTGGCGCGCGCACCGAGACCGACGCGGGACAGCATCGGGCCGATCGACTGCGCGGCCTCGGGGCCGTCGGTGTTCACGACGGCGAGGTCGACGTTCCGGTGGCGTTCCGCCCAGGCGGACAGCTGGCGCAGCGTGGTCTTGCAGTGCGGGCAGTCGGTGCTCCAGAAGGTCACGATGAAGGGGCGGCCGCGGTGCTCGGCGACCAGGCGCGCCATGTCGCCGCTGGCGAAGGGCCGCAGCTCGGCGGCATGGAGCCAGGCGGAGGCCAGCAGCAGGATCGTGGCGACGAGCGGGCGGGACGGGTTCATCGGCGGACCGCCTCCCCTGCCGGCAGCGCAACCAGCCGATAGCCTTCCGCCTCGGCGGCCCACGACAGCCACGCCTCGCCGCGGTAGGCCACCAGCTGCGGATGATCGGACGCCTGCGCCGCCGTGGCGACGACGCGGGGCGCCGACCAGTGGCGCCCGCCGTCGCCGGACTCGGCGAGGTCGACCACCGTGCGTTCGCCGTCGAAGGCTTTCCACGCCAGCAGCACGCGCCGGCCGAGGGCCAGCAGGGCGGGATGCGCGGCGCTGGCGTCGCCCATGCGCACGGCTGGCATGAGCGCCTTGCCGTCTGCCGACCACGCGCGATAGAACAGCCCCGGCTCGCCGCCGACCTGGCTGAACCAGGCGCCGTGGCGCGTGCCGTCGGGCGCGATCGCCAGCGCCGGTCCGTGATGCGGGCAGGCGTCGACCTTCCAGTGCTCCTCGGTGGCGCGCGCCGGTTCGCCGGCCAGCGGCGCCACGCGCGCCAGCGCATGGTCGCGGGCGCCGTCCGGGAAGACGTGGCGCCAGAAGGCGACCGGCGTGCCGTCGGCGTCGCCGGCCAGGGCGATGCGGCAGCACTCGCAGCTGTGGGAGGCGAGGCGGACGTTCGGGCGGAAGCTGGCGCCGCCGTCGTCGGACACCGCGTAATAGATGGCGGCGCCGCGATAGGCCTGGCCCGCGCGCCTGGCCTGCTCGACGTCGCGCTTGTCGATCCAGGCCAGGGTGATGCGGCCGCCGGGGGCGAGCTGCATCGACTGGAAGCGGTGGGTGATGGCGTCGCGGTTGTCGTTGACGGTGAGCGGTGCCTCGAAGCTGCGGCCGGCGTCGAGCGAGCGGGCGAAGCGCACGTTGCCGGCGTAGAGCGCCGGCAGCGGCGAGGTCCACGCCACATAGACGCGCTCGCCGGACACGGCGATCTCCGGGCGCAGCTCGCCTTCGGCGGCGACGGGCTCGGGCTGCGCCGTCACCGGCTGCGGCACCGAGAAGCTGGCGCCGCGGTCGTCGGAGCGGTCGACCGCCAGCCGACCGTCGACCAGGCGCACGCGCCAGAGCCGGCCTGCCTCGTCGAAGGCGACGCTGACGGCGATCGGCGGCCGCGCCTTCATCTCCATCGTGTGCGCGAAGGACGGCGCGGCCAGCGCGGCGAACAGCGCGAGCGTCGCGGAAACGCGCCTGCCGAAACGCTCAGAAGTCATACTTGAGCTCCGCGTGCGCCGTCCGCTGCGGCATCGGGTGGTAGAGGTAGTAGTGGTCGTTGTTCAGGTTGTCGATGCCGACGGCGGCCTTCAGGTGCTTCTCCAGCTGGTAGGTGGCGCGGGCGTCGGCGACCAGGAAGCGGCTGTTGGCGCCGAAGACGTCCTGGTTGGTGTCGGCGTTGTCGAGCCGGTAGGCCTGGTAGCCCGAGTAGCGCAGGCCGACCGAATAGGACGCGCGGTCGTCGGGATGGTAGGTGGCGACCAGCGTCGCCCGCCAGTCCGGCACGCCGGGGAATACCTTGCCCTCGTAGCTGCGGTTGGCCGCGTTCTCCAGCGTGCGCGCCCGCGCATAGGTGACGCTGCCGTTCAGGTCGAGCCCCCTGATGCCGGCATCGGACTTCTGCCAGGCCAGGGTTGCGCCGCGCGTGCGCGCCTTGTCGATGTTCTGGATGGCGGTGGTGCTGACGCCGGAGACGACCGTGGTCTGCGAGTAGAGCGCGTCGTGCATGTTCTCCTCGAACAGCGAGACGCGCAGCAGGCCGTCGCCGAGGTCGTGCTCGGCGGTGGCTTCGGCGCTGGTCGCGTTCTCCGCCTTCAGGGCCGGGTTGCCGGCGATGATGCTGTTGCCGGAGGTGAGCGCCTGGAACAGCTCGGTCACCGTCGGCGTGCGGTAGGCGCGTCCGATCGCGCCGCGCAGCAGCCAGTCCTCGCCGACGCTGCGCTCGACAGTCAGCTTCGGCGAGACGTAGTTCTCGGTGCGGTCCGGGTAGGCGGTAGATACCAGCCGCGTCGTGGTGCCGCTCGTCGTCAGCGCAGTGTTGGAGCCGCCGCTGGCCTGCCAGTGCTCGAGGCGGGCGCCGAGGATGGCGCGCCAGTCGCGCGCGAATTTCCACGCGTCCTGCGCGTAGACCGCCTGCGTCTGGGTCTGCCCGGTGGAGGCCGACGATGCCTGCAGTTCGGCGTTCGCCGTCTGCCAGCTGGTCCCGTTGGACGTGGTGGTGTAGAAGCTGCGGGTGTCGAGCTTGTACTTGTCGTAGTGGTAGCCGAAGGCGAATTCGTGCTCGCCCTTGCCGGGGGCGCCGCCGGGACGCCACTGGGTCTTCAGGTCGAGCGTCTGCCAGCCGTCGCCGAAGGGGTTGCGATTCACCTGGCCGAAGTACTGGGTGCGCCCGCCGCCCGTACCGGCGCCGAGTACCCCGCCGGGGCTGCTGACGTGCTGCTCGTCCTTGGCGATGCGGTAGAGGCTGGCGCTCAACTGCCAGTCCCAGGCTGCGCGGGTGTCGGACTTGAGCGTCAACGCATGCATCCAGTGTTCCTGCGCCCACTTGTTCTCGGAGAACAGGTTGCCCAGCGCGTACTTGGTGCCGCCCAGGTTGATGAAGCCCGACGGCGTGCTGGTGACGAGGTTGCCGGCGGCATCGCGGATGTAGCTCTGCACGCCGTTGTAGGTGTCGTTCTGCCAGACTCCCAGCGTGTAGAGCGCGTGCAGCGTCGGGCTGAACTCGTAGCCGAGCTTGAGCTTGAAGTTGTCCTGCGCCGTGTTGTCGATGCTCTGGGCGCCGATGAAGGTCCGCGATGCGCCCGTCGGATCCTTGTCGGAGACCGCGCCAGTGACCGGCGTCGCCGTGCAGCCGGCGCCGCAGGCGCTGCCGGCCCCCAGCTGCGCGAAGGTCATCGGGTGGCCGTCGCTGTGCAGGTGATCGTAGCCGGCCAGCCAGGACCAGTCGCCGGCGCGCGAGCCGACCAGCGCGTTCACGTTGGTGCCGGCGTAGCCGCCGCGGCTGGCGTACTGGTCGAAGCGTTCGGAGAAGCCCTGCACCTTGACGTCGCCCTCGAACTTGTCGGGCAACCGGGTCGTCATGAAGACCGTGGTGCCGATCGAGTTGCCCGGGTATTCGGCGGAGTAGGGACCGAAGAAGAAGTCCACGCGGCGGATCTCCTCCGGCGACACCATGCTCCAGCGCGGCGGATAGTTGTAGCTGTTGCCGAGCAGGTTGGACAGCAGGATGCCGTCGGCGTAGACGAGCGAGCGCGCGCTCGACGTGGCGCCGGCGGTGCGGGTCTCGACGATCGCGTTGCGGTCGCCGATGTAGCGCTTGCGCGTCATGGTGTCGGGCGAATATTTGACGATGTCTTCGGTGTTGATGACGTTGACCTGCTCATAGATTTCCTTCGCGCTGTAGCCGGCGCTGTTGGCGCCCAGGTCGGCCGGCAGCCCGCCGGCCGGGCCGGCGCCGGTGACGGCCACCTCGCCCAGCTGGGTTTCGCCGGCAGCGCTGCCGGCCAGCGCCGGCGGCGCCGCCGCGGCAAGCAGGGCGGCGAAGAGAACGAAGGGACGGCATGCGGCATCGCGGGGGTCGCGGGAATCCATGGGCTGCCTCTCTGAAGGGTTCTGGGACGGGCCGGGACAAGGCCTCTTTGTTTGTGGGCGGAATGCTAGGGCCTCGACCGGGCGGCGAACATGCGACACGGTGTCGCAGCGGAGCGGACGAGCGCTTGCCGCAGGGCCCCCGCGACGCACGGGGGTGCGGCCGATCGACGCCTGCGACACCACGTCGCATATGGCGCGCGGATAGCCTTCCTAGAATCGCCGGCTTTCGTCAGCTGTTCGTCAGCAAGGAAGCCGCCATGAAACGCATCCGTTCCTCCCGCGCCGCGCGTCCCCAGGTTCGCCTGGCCCGCCTGCACGTCGCCGCCCTGGCGGCCTTTCCGCTGCTTGCCTTTTCCCAGGAGGCGCAGCTCGGCGAAGTCAACGTGACTTCGACCTCGATCGACGACCGCTTCGGTTCCAAGCGCACCGAACCGTCCAGCACGTCCGAGATCAGCGGCAAGACGATCGACGCGGCGCGCCCCGAGAACCTGATCCAGGTGCTGCAGTCGATCCCGGGCGTCACGGCGGACACGTCTTCGGGCGACGAACTCAAGATCAAGCTGCGCGGCATCGAGAACCAGCGCTACATGGGCGAGAAGCCGGGCGTCGCCATCGTCATCGACGGCGTCCCGGTGTTCGAGCGCACCGGCAAGGTCAACATCGACCTCGACAACATCGAGTCGATCAAGGTCGTGAAGGGCGGCGCCTCCTACCTCTTCGGCGAGGACGCGCTGGTCGGCGCGGTGATCGTCACGACGAAGCGCGGCGCCAAGTACAAGGGCTACACCGTCGCCGCCGACCAGGGCGCCTGGGGCTACAACCGCCAGCTGGCGCGCGCCGGCTTCGCCGGCGACTGGGGCTCCGGCCACGTGCAGGCCACGCATCGCGAGAGCGACGACTACTACTGGCAGTCGGGCTACAAGACCGACTACCTCGACGGCAACCTGCGCTTCTATCTCGGCGAGACCAGCGACTTCACCGTCGGCTTCGAGAAGTCCGACCGCACCAAGGACAAGCACGGCTCCGTCACCGGCGCCATCCAGGCCGAGCTCGACCCGACCGGGAAGATCGGCCGCGACTACACGCGCAAGTACGACGTCGGGCTGCAGAAGCTGAATGCCACCTACTCGAACGACCTGGCGCCGGGCCGCAACCTGCTGGTGACCGGCTACGAGTATCGCGACCACACGATGTTCTGGTCCGCGCCGCAGCGCGTCTCGGCGACCGGCGCCACGATCCCCAATTCGGCCCAGGACGCCTACACCGTCTCCAACGACTACCACCAGGTCCAGCGCGGCCTCAAGAGCGAATACCGCGGGTCGGCCGGCGGCGTCGGCTGGCTCGGCGGCCTCGACCTGAGGCGCAACCAGTACAAGAACTTCAACAAGGCGATGGTCGACTACTGTGCGCGTGCCGGCGTCGGCTGCGCGCCCGCCAACCTGACCCGCGCGGGAACCGTGCTCGACAACGACGTCACCGACGAAGCCGTGAACGCGCTCTACGGCGAACTCAAGTTCGCGCCGGCCCCGAAGTGGACGCTGACGGGCAACGCGCGCTACGACCACCTCGGGCTCGACTACAGCAGCGCGGTGACCAGCACGGTGACGACGCCCTTCACGCGCTCGAAGTCGTTCAACGTCGCCTCGTGGCGCGCGGGGGCGAACTACGCCGCCAGCGAATCGCTCGACTACTTCGGCAATGTATCCACCGGCTTCCGCACGCCGACGGCCGCGCAGCTGTACAGCGGCACCAACACGCCGACCAGCCAGGCGAAGACGGCGCCCAACGACAGCCTGCGTCCCGAGCACGCGCTCAACCTGGAGATCGGCACGCGCGCCAGGACCTCGATCCTGGGCGTCGCCTTCGACCTCGAAGCCGCCGCCTACCAGGTGACGCGCAAGGACTTCATCCTCGCGGTCAACGGCCAGTACGGCGTCTCGAGCACCACCATGCAGGAGCGCTACGAGAACATCGGCGGCGTGCGCAACCGCGGCATCGAGCTGTCGCTGAAGAGCGACCGCAAGCGCGAGTACACGCTCGACGTCGCCTACAGCTACATCCAGGCGGTGTTCACCCAGTACGACCGCTTCTATCAGGTGCTCGGCAGCCCCTACGTCGCCAACCCGACGACGCGGCTGTTCAACAACACCGGCAACCTGGTGCCCCGCGTGCCGCGCCACACCCTCAACACGACCGCCGCGTGGCTGCCGAACGACGCCTGGCGCGTGTCGCTCGAGATGGACGCCAAGTCCTGGTCCTACGCCGACGAGATCAACCAGGTGAAGCTGCCGGGCCGCACGCTGTTCAACCTGTTGGTCAACTACGACGTCAAGGGCGGCGGCGCGCTGGCGGGAACGAAATGGTCGCTGTTCGGGCGCATCGACAACCTGCTGGACAAGAACTACTGGTCGACGGCGCGCGGCACCAACGACTCGGCCAACTACCTGACCGGCGCCTACGACGGCCGCTACGACCGCAACGATCCCTCGATCATCGTCGGCAAGCCGCGCTACTGGACGGTCGGCCTGACGGCGAACTTCTGAGGAGAAGGCAATGCGAGCGACGAACTGGATCGTCCTGGCCGCAGCAGCCGGCATTGCCGGCCACGCCGCTGCCCAGCACGAGCATCACCATGGCGGCATGACAGCCGGGGCGCCCCCCGGGCAGGCCGAACGCGGCCAGGCCATGCGCGAGTGGACGCGCTTCCCGGTGCTTATATCCGGCCGGCCCGGCGAGGAACGCGCCGTGACCGTGAAGCCCGTCGGCATCGCGGCGAGCGAGCTGCTGGTCTTCGCCAGCGACGGCCCCGCGGACAAGCGCAAGGCCGCCGTGCCGGTCGAAGACGGCGGCGCCCGCATCGAGCCGGCCGCGCCGAAGCTCGGCAACTACCACTGGGTGGTGGCGCGCAGCGAGACCGAGGGCGAGGTGCGCGTCGCCTCGACGGCCGTCTATTTCAGCAATCCCGGCGCCGCGCCGACGGCGATGCTGGCGATGCCCAAGCACGAACTGGAGATCGTCCCGCAGCCGCTGCCGCGCGAACACGGCCAGTACCGCGAAAGCGAGAAATGGGATTTCCTGGTGCGCTTCAACGGCGCGCCGCTGGCCGACCAGCCGGTGACCCTCGAAACGCAATCCGGCAGCCGCAGCAGCTTCGTTTCCGACGCGCAGGGGCGGGTGGTGGTGCTGTTCCCGCGCGACTTCAAGCCGGCGCAGCCCGGGCGCGACGGCGGCCGCGAGATGGGGCCGCGGCGTGCCGGCTTCGTGCTGGCGGCCGAGCGCGAAGCCGACGGCAAGCGCTACCTGACCGCCTTCAACTACAGCTACTCGCCCGACGCCGACCGCGACCGCAGCCTCGCCTGGGGCGCGGCCTTCGGTGTGCTGGGCATGGCGGCCGCGGTGCCGCTGCTGCGCCGCCGTCCGGCCAAGGAGACGCCCCATGCTTAAGTCCCTGTTCCCGACGCTCGGCCGCCTGCGCCTGGCGGTGCAGATCGTCATGCTGTTCCTCACCGTCTATGGCAGCGCCGTCGTCGGCCACTATGCGGCCGACAAGATCACCGGCGCGCTGCCGGCGCTGTCCTGCGCCTACGACCAGCAGGACGCCGCCTACTGCATCCTCATCCCGACCCAGCACCAGATCCATCACCGCATCGGCATGGGCATCGTGCGCGCCCAGCAGATCACCTTCCAGATGGTGATTCCGCTGCTGATGACGGTGGCGACCTTCTTCGCCTTCTTCTTCGTGCTCGGCAAGGCCTTCTGCGGCTGGGTGTGCCCGCTCGGCACGCTGCAGGAATTCGTCGGCCGCGTCGGCCGGCGCTTCGGCTTCGGGCTGCGCCGCTTCGAGGCCGGCGACCTCGGCGAGGTGCGGCGCGTGCGGCCGGTCAAGTGGCTGCTGCTGCTGGTCCTCGTGTTCCTCATGCCCTTGCTGGCCGGGCTCGGCGTCACGCCGCATTCGCTCGGCAATCCCTATTGCGACGTCTGTCCGTCGCGCATTGCCACTACGCTGCTGACCGGCAGCACCGAGCAGCTGGCGGTGCGCACCGGCGACACCGGCGCCTTCGCGCTCGGCGCCATCGCCGATGCGCTGATCGGCTTCGTGCTGGTCGCCGCGCTGGCGGTGCGCCAGCCGTTCTGCCGCATCTGCCCGCTGCTCTCCTTCAACGCCCTGTTCCAGCGCCTGTCGCCGCTGCGCCTGGTGAAGACGAAGCACGACAGCTGCGAGCGCTGCGGCGTCTGCACCCAGGCGTGCCCGATGGATATCCCGGAGATCGCGAAGGAATCCGGCCGCCGCGCCTTCCACGAGGACTGCACGCTGTGCGGCCGCTGCGCCGAGTATTGCCCGCAGGACGGCGTGATCAAGCTCAAGTGGGGGCCGCTGGCCCTGTTCTCCTCGCGGCGCGACTACTACAAGGCGCGCGTCAAGGCGGAACTGCCCGATGGCACGGTGAAGCCGGTGAAGTTCGCCAAGCGCGCCGATGCCGACGCCTGAGGCGCCGGTCGGCCTGCTGACCGTCTGGCTGCTCGGCGTGTCGATGGGCATGACGGCCTGCACGGTGACCTGCCTGCCGTTCATGGGCACCTGGGCGCTGGGGCGCGCGAGCGGGACCGTCGAAGCCTTCGCCCACATGGGCAGCTTCCTCGCCGGCCGCATCCTCACCTACTCGCTGCTCGGCGCGCTGACGGCAGCGGCGGGGCGCGGCCTCGCGGCCGCGCTCGGCGGCGGGCTCGGCAACTTCGTCATCGGCGCCGCCAGCATCGTCGCCGGGATCTGGCTGGTCAAGCGCCCCGGCCGGGCCTGCCATCAACCCGCGGCATCCGCGCCGCTGCGCTTCCGCCGCGACGCGCGCCGGCGAGACGGATTGCCGCCGCTGTTCCTCGGCGCCGCGCTCAGCCTCACGCCCTGCACGCCGCTGGCGTCGCTGCTCGCGCTGTCGGCGAATGCCGGCGCGGTGGCGCAGGGAGCCGCTTACGGATTGATGTTCGGGCTGGGCGCGGCGATGACGCCGATCCTGGTGCTGGTTCCGCTGGCCGGCCGGCTCGGCCGCGAACTGCGCTCGGGGCGCTCCTGGCTGGGAACCTGGCTGGTGTGGGCGGCGGCGGCGGTGCTGGTCGCGCTGGGCGCGCGGCGCATCTGGCTGGCGCTGGCCTGAAAAGATTCCCGGTGCAGCGGAGCCTGTGAGGTGGTCAGGCCCGGGGAGCTGGCACCGGGAATGGCTTCATCCTACCCGGAAGCCTTCGGCGCGGATACGGACAAATCGTCGCAGCGGCGGATCGCCGCATGCGGCGATTCACCGCAGGGCGGCACGAGGAAGCCTCACTAACATCCACGCCTTTCCAACGTCATACACGAAGGCCATGACCCTCACCCGCGACTCCCTGGCGGCGCTGCTTGCCTCCTTGTCCCTCGCTGCCCACGCGCAGGAAACCAGACTCGACGCCGTGCGCGTCGTCGCGCCCAAGGACGAAGGCGCAGCGGCCGTCCCGGCTGCAGACCTGCCCGCCCTGCGCGCCGCCACCAGCGACGCCGCCAGCCTGCTGCGCGACGTGCCCGGCGTGAGCCTCTACGGCGCCGGCGGCGTCTCCAGCCTGCCGGCGATCCACGGGCTGGCTGACGACCGCCTGCGCACCAAGGTCGACGGCATGGACCTGATCGCCTCCTGCCCCAACCACATGAACTCGCCGTTGTCCTACGTCGCCCCGGCCAATGTCGCGAAGGTGCAGGTCTATGCCGGCATTTCGCCGGTGAGCGTCGGCGGCGACAGCATCGGCGGTTCCATCGTCGTCGATACGCCGGCGCCGACCTTCGCCGCACCCGGGCAGGGCCGCCTGGTCACGGGCGAAGTCGGCGCGTTCTACCGCAGCAGCGGCAACGCGCAAGGCGGCAATCTTTCCGCCACCTACGCGACCGAGTCCTTCAGCGCGACCTACACCGGCGCGACGGCGAAGGCGGGCGACTACAAGGCGGGGGGCGACTTCAAGACCGTGACCGCGACCGGCCGGGGCACGGATACCCTGCCGAAGGACGTCGTAGGCTCGAGCGCTTACGACGCACGAAACCACACGCTGGGCTTCGCGATGAAGGGCGACGGTCACCTCGTCGAAGCCAAGTTCGGCTACCAGGACATTCCCTACGAGCTCTATCCGAACCAGCGCATGGACATGCTCGGCAACACCCAGCATCGCTTCAACCTGCGCTACCTCGGGCAGCTCGACTGGGGCACGCTGGAAGCGCGCGCCTATCAGGAGAAGGTCAACCACCACATGGACTTCGGCCCCGACCGCAAGCTGAATTACGGCACGCTGGTCGGCGCGAGCGGAAGGGTCTGGCCGGTCGACGGCATGCCCATGAACACCGAGGGCAAGACCACCGGCGCGTCGGCCCGGGCGGACATCGCGCTGACGGGACGCGACCAGCTTCGCATCGGCGGCGACTACCAGGCCTATCGCCTCGACGACTGGTGGCCGCCCTCGCCGAACTGCGGCATCGGCGAATGCTCGGGCGGCATGGCGCCGCTGACCTTCCGCAACATCAACGGCGGCAGGCGCGACCGTGCCGGCGTTTTCGGCGAATGGGAGGCCACGTGGAGCAGGCAGTGGCTGTCGCTGCTGGGCCTCCGCGCGGAGCACGTGACGACGGATACCGGCACCGTGCAGGGCTACAACACGACGGCCTCCTACGCCGCCAGTTCCGTCGGGACGCTGGCCGCCTTCAACGCCATGAACCGCAGGCGCTCCGACAACAACATCGATCTCACCGCGCTGGCGCGCTACACGCCGGACGGCGCCCGCAGCTTCGAGTTCGGCTACGCGCAGAAGACGCGTTCGCCGAACCTGTACGAGCGCTATTCGTGGTCGACCAATGCCATGGCGCTCGAAATGAACAACTTCGTCGGCGACGGCAACGGCTACCTCGGCAATCCCGACCTCAAGCCGGAAGTGGCTCATACGCTGAGCTTCACCGGCGATTGGCACAGCGCCGACCGTGCGGCCGAGTTCAAGGTCACGCCCTACTACACGCGCGTCAGCAACTACATCGACGCAGTGCAATGGAACCGCACCACCAACCTGCCGGCATCGCCGCTGCTGACCCAGCAGTTCGTGGCCATGAAATACGCGAACCAGTCCGCGCGGCTCTACGGCATGGACGTCTCCGGCCGCATGCCGCTCGGCGCCGGCAGTCTCGGCGAGTGGGGCGTGAAGGGGCTGCTCAACTACACCAAGGGCAAGAACCTGGATACCGGCAGCGGCCTCTACAACATCATGCCGCTCAATGCCAGGCTGACGCTGACGCAGAAGATCGGCGGCTGGGACAACGGCATCGAAGTCGTGGGCGTGCGAGCCAAGGACGACCTGTCGACCGCGCGCAACGAGATCAGGACGCCGGGCTATGGCCTGGTGAACCTGCGGGCCAGCTATTCCTGGAAACAGGCGCGGGTGGATGTCGGCGTCGACAACCTGTTCGACAGGCTCTACTACCTGCCGCTGGGCGGCGCCTATACCGGGCAGGGCTCGACCATGACCCTGAACACCGCGACGATGCCGTGGGGCGTTCCCGTCGCCGGCATGGGCCGCTCGATCTACACGGCGGTGAACTTCAAGTTCTGACGGCCGCGAGCGCGGCTCAGGCGTCGCCGAGGTACTGGCGCAGCGACAGCATGGCGCCGAGCCCGCCGAGCCCGGCCGCCAGCGCGACCAGCAGCAGCGAATCCCATTGCGACAGCGGCGCCAGCGCGAAGTCGATGCTGTAGAGCTGGGCGATTTCCCCGACGGGGGCGGCCAGCCAGGCCGCCGCCAGCCTGACGATGGCCCAGGCCACCACGCCGCCGAGCATGCCCTGCAGGATGCCGAAGTAGTAGAAGGGCCGGCGGATGTAGGCGTCGGTGGCGCCCAGCAGGCGGCTCACCTCGATCTCGGCGCGCTGCGTCAGCACCTGCAGGCGGATGGTGTTGAAGGTGATGGCGATGAGTCCCACGCCGAGCAGCACGGCGAGCATGGCCACCCCGGTGCGCCCCAGTTTCAGCAGCGCGTCGAGGCGGCGCACCCAGGCGGAGTCGAGCTGCACGTGCTCGACGCGCGGCAGCTTCTTGAGTTCCTTCGCCAGCGCTTCCATGGCGGCCGGCGCGTCGTCCTTCGGATCGATGACGAAGGCGTCCGGGAAGGGATTCTTGGGCAGGATGTCGATGACGTCGCCGAGGCCCTCGGAGGCGCGCATGCGCGCCAGCGTGTCCTCGCGCGGCACCAGCCGCGCGGCCTTGATCTCCGCGTTCTGCTTGAGCCTGTTGCCCACCTCCTCGGTTGCGGCGCGCGGGGCGTCGAGCGACATGAACAGCGAGATCTGCGGCGAGGGAGCCGTGCCGGAAGCGAGATGCAGGACGTTCGCGAGCAGCATCTGCCCGCCGGCCGGCAACGCCAGCGCGATGCCGATGGCGAGCAGCGAGAGCAGCGTGTTGACCGGCGTCGCCGTCAGCCGGCGCAGCGCCAGCAGCAGGGCGTCGCGGTGCTGGTGCAGCCAGACCATCACGACAGCCTCCCGTGATCGAGCGTGATGCGGCGGGCTTCGGGGAAGAGCGTCTTGTCGTACGTCGCGACCACCACGCCGACGCCAACCTGGTGGAAGTCGCGAAAGATCTGCGCGACGTCGCGCGCCGTCTCGGAGTCGAGGTGCGCGGTCGGCTCGTCGGCGATCAGCAGGTTGGGCCGGTTCACCACGGCCCGCGCGATGGCGAGGCGCTGCTGCTCGCCGCCCGAAAGCGCGATCGGCATGGCGCGCTCGCGCTCCAGCAGCCCGACCTTGTCGAGCGCGGCGCGCACGCGCTTGGCCGCCTCGCGCGGCGGAAAGCCGGCGATCGACAGCGGCAGCATGGCGTTCTCGAAGACGCTGCGATCGAACAGCAGCTTCTGGTCCTGGAACACCAGGCCGAGGTTGCGGCGCAGGTAGGGCACGGCCTTGCGCTTGAGGGCGCCGACGTTCTGGCCGTTGACCAGCACCACGCCGCCGGTCGGCCGCTCGATGGCGGCGATGAGCTTGAGCAGCGTCGACTTGCCCGCGCCGGAATGGCCCAGGATGACGGCGAACTCGCCGTCGGCAATCTCGAAGTCGACGCTGGAAAGTGCGTCGATGCCCGGCGGGTAGCGCTTGGAGACTTGCTTGAACTGGATCATGTCGCTGTGTGGCGGTGCGGCGTCGGGGGTGGCCATTCCGGCGGCCATTATTCCACCGAATGCGCGAAGTGCGAGGAAGCTGGATTGATATTCCTTGGGCGTTGCTTCAATATGCCGCATCGATAACTGCCGCCGACCCAATGATTGCGAATCGGAAGTTTACCGCCTGGTTGTGCTTGGCGCTCCTGGGCGTGCTGACCGGCTGCGCAGAACATCCGGCCCGGCACCCGGCCCTTGCAACATCGGCCTTGCCTGAACTGCTGCCCGTTCGGGCCTTCTTTGCCAACACCGACTTTCAAGGGGGCTACCAGATATCGCCGGACGGCAGGAAACTCGCCTGGATGGCGGTAAGCGGGTTGCGCCCGGCGATTTTTGTGCAGACCATAGGAACGACGGATGGTCACGCCTTGAGCCTGTTCTCGCCCGAATTCCGATGGGCAGGCGATAGTCGCCACCTGCTCCTGCGCAAGGACCGGAAAGGCGACGAGAACCTTCACGTGTGGCTAGTCGACACCGAACCGGGCGGCGAAGCGCCGCTCGACCTGACTCCGTTCGATCGCACGCGGGCGGAGATCGTCGCGGCCGCCGCCAGCGGGAAGTACGTTCTGATCGCCGACAACCGCCGCGATGCCCGCGTCTTTGACCTTTACCGGATCGACCTTGAAACCCGCGCCTCCACGCTCGTCGCTGAGAACCCGGGCGACGTCGCGTCCTGGATCGCCGACATGAGTGGCGAGTTGCGGGGGCGCACTCGCTATTCGGGAGAGCGCAACTGGCTTGAAGTCCGCGAAGCCGGTCGTTGGAAGCGACTCTATTCGTGGACGGCGCAGGACATCGTGGAGCCGTTGTGCATCGACACGGAGCGCAGCCGGGTTTGGCTGCGTTCCAATCTCGGACGCGACAAGGCCGCTCTTGTCGCCGTGTCGACGAGCGAGGGACGCGAGACCGTCTATTTCTCAGACCCGGATACAGATGTCACAGAAGCAGCCGTCAGCCGCATTAGCGGCGAGCCGCTGTACGCGGTTTCCCATCCCGACTTTCCCCGCATCGAAATCTTCGACCGCCGCCTGCGCGAGGAATTGGGACGCTGGCGCGATCGCCCGGCCGGCGAGCGCGAGCCGGTCGTCGGGATGGAGTTCCTCGGGGCGGATCTGCGCGAGGAGAATTTCCTGCTCAGCGTCTACGACCATGCCGGCAAGCGCTACCACCTATGGAACCGCAGTTCCGGCGCAGATGTCCTTCTGGGAAGCGACGCGCTCAACCGGCACGCGGCGGCTCTCGCGCCGATCCGGCCGGTGGCGTTTGCGAGCCGAGACGGCTTGACCTTGCGCGGCTATCTCACGTTGCCCAAGGGCGCGTCTCCCCGCCGACTGCCGATGGTGCTCCTGGTGCACGGCGGTCCTTGGGCCAGAAACACATGGGCCGACCCCGACTTTCTCGCCGATGCCCTGCGCGTCCAGTTCCTGGCGAATCGCGGGTATGCAGTGCTCCAGGTCAACTACCGAGGCTCGCTGGGCTACGGCAGGAAGTTCCAGGAGGCGGCGATCGGCCAGTTCGGCGGCACGATGCAGAACGATCTCTTGGACGCCGTGGCTTGGGCGGTGAACGAGGGTTACGCCGATCCCGCGCATGTCGCCATCATGGGGGCCAGCTATGGCGGCTATGCGACGCTGGCCGCGCTGACCACATCGCCGCGGACCTTCGCGTGCGGCGTCGATCTCTTCGGTGTCTCGGACCTGGTCTCCCTGCTCGAGAACTTTCCGCCCTACTGGCAGTACGGCCTGCCCATGTGGCAGCGCTTTGTCGGCAACCCATCGGTGCCGGAGGAACGCCGCCGCCTCATGGATGCGTCGCCCCTTTGGAAGGCGGCCAGCGTAGAACGTCCGCTTCTGATCATCCATGGTACCGGAGACGTTCGCTCGGGGATCGAGCAATCGGAACGGATGGTAGAAGCGCTACGCGCGGCCGGCAAACCGGTCGAGTACGTGAAGATCGCTGGGATGGGACACGGCAGCTGGCACTGGCCGCACAATCTCCGCACCTATCGCAAGACGGAGGACTTCCTGGCCCGGTGCCTAGGCGGGAGAAGCAGCGGCTTCGACTGGTACGAACTCGGGGCTTGGGCCTTCTAAAGCTGTCCTAGCTTTCGGTGCCGAACAGCGCCGCCACGAATTCCTTGACCCGGAACGGCTGCAAGTCCTCGATGCCTTCGCCGACGCCGATGTAGCGCACCGGCTTGGGGCATTGCCGCGCGATGGCGGCGAGCACGCCGCCCTTGGCGGTGCCGTCGAGCTTGGTGACGACGAGTCCGGTGACGCCGATCGCCTTGTCGAAGGCCTTGACCTGGGCGACGGCGTTCTGGCCGATGTTGGCGTCGAGCACCAGCAGCACCTCGTGCGGGCCGGTCGGGTCGGCCTTCTGGATCACGCGGCGGATCTTGGCGATCTCTTCCATCAGGTGGAGCTGCGTCGGCAGGCGGCCGGCGGTGTCGGCCAGCACGATGTCCTGGCCGCGCGCGCGGGCGGCGTTGATGGCGTCGAACACCACGGCGGCGGGGTCGCCCGATTCCTGGGCGATCACCGTCACATCGTTGCGGCGGCCCCACTCGGCGAGCTGCTCGCGCGCGGCGGCGCGGAAGGTGTCGCCGGCGGCGAACAGCACGCTCCTGCCGTCGTCGTGGAAGTGGTGGGCGAGCTTGCCGATCGACGTTGTCTTGCCGGCGCCGTTGACGCCCGCGATCATGATGACGAAGGGCTTGTGCGCCGAGACGTCGAGCGGCTGCTCGAGCGGCGCCAGCAGCTTCTCGAGCAGGGCGACCAGCGCGGTGCGCAGCTGTGCCGGCGTCTCCAGCTTGTCGCGCTTGACCTGGGCCTTGAGCTCGTCGAGCAGCCAGGTGGTCGCCTCGATGCCGCAGTCGGCCATCAGCAGGGTCGACTCGAGTTCCTCGAGCAGTTCGTCGTCGATCTTCGCGCGGCTGAACAGCTCGCCGAGAGGCGTGTTGAGGGCCGTGCGGGTCTTCGCCAGGCCGGCCTTGAGACGATCGGTCCAGCTGCGCGAAGCGTCGGCGGACGGCGCTTCGTCTTTCTTCCTGAGGAAACCAAACATGGGGACGGGTGTCGTATGCGCAGCCGGGTTATTATCCCGGCATTCGATAAAATCATTCTAACAGAAGCCCTTACGGGCTCATGAGAGGGATCCGACCCAACATGAGAAAGACCCTAGCCCCCTTCTTGCTGCTCGCATCGCTGGCGTTTTCCGGCGCCGCGGCGGCCGCGAACGACAACACCTTCGAGACGAAACTGAGCAACGGCCTCAGGGTGATCGTCACGGAAGACCATCGCTCGCCCACGGCGGTTCATATGGTTTGGTACCGCGTCGGCGCCATGGACGAGGTCGACGGCCATTCGGGCCTCGCCCATGCGCTCGAGCACATGATGTTCAAGGGCACCAACAAGATTCCCGCCGGCGGCTTCAACAAGGCCGTGGCCGAGGCCGGCGGCCGCGACAACGCCTTCACCTCCGAGGACTACACCGCCTATTTCCAGATCGTGCCGAAGCGCGCGCTGCCCGAGATGATGAACCTCGAGGCCGACCGCATGGCCAACCTCAAGGTGACGCCGCAGGACTTCGCTTCCGAGATCAAGGTGGTCATGGAGGAGCGCCGCCTGCGCACCGACGACAATCCCGAGGCGCTCGTCTATGAGACGCTCAACGCCTCGGCCTTCCTCGCCGATTCCTACCGCCGTCCGGTGATCGGCTGGATGAACGACCTCGAGGCGATGACCTGGAAGGATGCGCGCGACTGGTACAAGCTCTGGTACACGCCGAGCAACGCCTATGTGGTGGTGGTGGGGGACGTGAACCATCAGGACGTGTTCCGCCTCGCCGAGCAGACCTACGGCAAGATCAAGCCGCACGCCCTGCCGGCGCGCCGCGTCGAATACGACCCGGTGCAGGTCGGCATCCGGCGCGCGGTGGTGAAGGCGCCGGCGAAGCTGTCGTTCCTGGCGATGGCGTGGAAGGCGCCGAAGCTGGTCGACGTCGACCACGACCGCGATCCCTATGCGCTCGACGTGCTGGCCGCGGTGCTCGACGGCCACGACGCCGCGCGCTTCCCGCGCGAGCTGGTGCGCGAGCAGAAGGTCGCACAGACGGCGGGCACGCAGTACGACGAGACGGTGCGCGGCGAGTCGCTGTTCATCCTCGCCGGGCAGCCGGCGGAGGGCAAGACCGTCGGCGACCTCGAGGCGGCGTTCCGCGAGCAGATCAAGCGCATCCAGGACCAGGGCGTGACGCCCGAGGAGCTCGAGCGCGTCAAGACGCAGCTGATCGCGGCGCAGGTGTACAAGCGCGACTCGATGATGGCGCAGGCCATGGAGATGGGCATGATGGAGGCCTCGGGCCACAGCTGGCGCGACGTCGACAAGATCGTGGCGAAGCTCGGCACGGTGACGCCCGAGGAGGTGCAGGGCGTGGCGAAGAAGTACTTCAAGGACGATACGCTGACCGTCGCCACCCTCGATCCCCAGCCCCTCGACACCGCGACGCCGCGCAAGCCGGCCGTCCAGCTCAAGCCCTATTAAGGAGCGCCCGGAATGAAACGACTGATCGCCTTCACCGCATTCCTCGTCGCCGCCTTCGCCGCCGCCGCGGCCCACGCCGGGGTCAAGATCCAGCACTGGGTCGCGCCTTCCGGCGCCCGCGTCTACCTGGTCGAGACGCACGGCCTGCCGATCCTCGACGTCAAGGTCGACTTCTCGGCCGGCGCCGCCTACGATCCGCCCGGCAAGTCGGGACTGGCGGGCCTCACGCGCGACCTGCTGGACGCCGGCGCCGGCGGCATGGACGAGGAGACCCTGGCGGGCAAGTTCGTCGACCTCGGCGCCCGCTTCTCCGGCGGCGACGACTACGACCGCGCCGGCGTCAGCCTGCGCACCCTGTCGGCGCCGGACAAGCGCGATGCCGGCATGAACCTGCTGCGCGCCATCCTCGCGCAGCCCGCCTTCCCGGCGGCCGCCTTCGAGCGCGAGAAGGCCCGCAGCATCGCGGAGATCCAGGAGTCCGACACCAAGCCGGAAGCCATCGCCGGCAAGCGCTTCGCCGCCGCCATCTACCCGGGGCACCCCTACGGCCTGACGCCGACGGCGCCGAGCGTCGGCAGCATCACGCGCGACGACGTGGTCGCCTTCCATCGCGACCACTACAGCGCGAAGCGCGCCGTGGTTTCGATGGTCGGCGACATCAGCCGCGGCGATGCCGAGGCGCTCGCCCAGCGGCTCACCGAGGCGCTGCCGGCCGGCGTGCCGGATGCCGGCATCCCGCCGGTGACCAGCCCGACGGAAACCGTCATCCGCGTGCCGCATCCCGCCTCGCAGAGCCATATCCACGTCGGCCTGCCGGCGCTCAAGCGCGGCGACCCCGACTTCTACGCGCTGCAGGCCGGCAACTACAGCCTGGGCGGCGGCGGCTTCGTCTCGCGGCTGATGAAGGAGGTGCGCGAGAAGCGCGGCTACGCCTACAGCGTCTATTCCTACTTCTCGCCGCGCAAGCAGGAGGGGCCGTTCGAGATGGGCCTGCAGACCAAGCGCGAGCAGGCCGACGCGGCGCTCAAGCTGGCCGACGACGTGCTCGCCGACTTCCTCGCCAACGGCCCGACCGAGCAGGAGCTGGCGGCCGCCAAGAAGCACCTGATCGACAGCCTGGCGCTGGCCATCGACAGCAACGCCAAGCTGATCGGCTACGTCTCGATCATCGGCTACTACGGCCTGCCGCTGACGTACCTCGACGACTTCCCGGCCAAGATGCAGGCGGTGACGGTCGCCGACGTGCGCGCGGCCTTCAAGCGCCACGTCGACCCGAAGCACCTCGTTACCGTGGTAGTGGCGACCGACCAGAAGTAGCCGGATGTCGAAGGTACGCATCACCGGCGGCGAGTGGCGCAGCCGGCTCGTCAAGGTCGTCGATGCGCAGGGCCTGCGGCCGACGCCGGACAGCGTGCGGGAGACCCTGTTCAACTGGCTGGGCCAGGACCTGGCGGGACTCGACTGCCTGGATCTCTTCGCCGGGAGCGGCATCCTCGGCTTCGAGGCGGCCTCCCGCGGGGCCGCCTCCGTGATCCAGGTTGAGCAGGATCAACGCGTTTTCGCGGCCTTGCGTCAGAATGCGGCGGCGTTCGCCTGCAATCGCCTGCGGCTTGTAAGGGCGGATGCGCTAAAATTCGTCGCTTCGGCCGAAAGTCAGAGCGCGTTCGATCTGGTCTTCCTCGACCCGCCCTATCGCCATCAATGGCTGGAGCGGATCGAGCCATACCTCGACGGGCTGGCGCGGCCGGGCATGCGGATCTACGCCGAAGCCGAGCACGCGCTGGAAAGCCTGGGCGCGTGGCGCACGGCGAAGCGAGGCAAGGCAGGACAGGTCTTCTACCATTTGCTGGAACGGGAATGAACAGAGTTGCGGTATATCCGGGAACCTTCGATCCGCTGACGCGCGGACACGAGGACTTGGTGCGCCGCGCCGCCAAGCTGTTCCATCGCGTGGTGGTCGGCATCGCCGAGAGCCGCAGCAAGAAGCCGTTCTTCCCGCTCGAGGAGCGCATCGCCATCGCGCGCGAGCTGCTGAAGGCCTACCCCAACGTCGAGGTGCACGGCTTCGACTGCCTGCTGATGGATTTCCTGCGCCAGCAGAACGCGGGCGTCATCGTGCGCGGCCTGCGCGCGGTGTCGGACTTCGAATACGAGTTCCAGATGGCGGGCATGAACCGCAACCTCTATCCCGACGTCGAGACGGTCTTCCTGACGCCCGGCGAGCAGTACATGTTCATCTCGGCGACGATGGTGCGCGAAATCGCGTCCCTCGGCGGCGACGTCTCCAAATTCGTGCAACCGCTGGTGGCCCAGCGGCTGGCGGATAAATTCAATCCCCGTTAGACAAGGAAATAGCCATGGCTTTGATGATTACCGACGAATGCATCAACTGCGACGTGTGCGAGCCCGAGTGCCCGAACAACGCGATCTCGCAAGGCGATGAAATCTACGTGATCGATCCCGACAAGTGCACCGAGTGCGTCGGCCACTTCGACACCCCGCAGTGCCGCGAGGTCTGCCCGGTCGACTGCATTCCGCAGGACCCGAACCACGTCGAGACGCAAGACCAGCTGATGGCGAAGTTCCAGAAGCTGACCGCCAAGTAATCCGCACGCGTTCCTTCCCTTGGGGGGAGGGAAGGAATCGCGGTTAGCGCTGGCAGCGCGGACAGAAGTAGGTGCTGCGCTGACCCTGCCGGATCGATCGAATCGGCGTCCCGCATACCACGCAAGGCAGGCCCTCCCGGTCATAGACGCGGTGGCTCGCCTGGAAGCAGCCCAGTTCCCCGTTCGAATGCGAAAAGTCGCGCAAGCTGCTGCCGCCAGCCGCAATGGCGGCGCGCAAGGTCTCGCGCACGGCGGCCGCCAGTTTCTCCAGCCGTTCCCGGGAGATGCCGCCGGCCGTCCGGCGCGGATCGATGCCGGCGAGGAACAGGCTTTCCGATGCATAGATGTTGCCGACGCCGACCACCAGGCTGGCGTCCATCAGGCTCTGCTTGATCGACGCCTTGCGGCTGCGCAGGGCATCCTTCAGCCAGCGTCCGGTAAAGGCGGCCGACAGCGGCTCGATCCCCAGCGAGGCCAGCAGCGGATGGGCGAGCGGATCGCCCGCGATCCACAGCAGGGCGCCGAAGCGGCGCGGATCGCGCAGCCGCATGGCGGTGCCGCCGAACACCAGGTCGACATGGTCGTGCTTCTCCGGCGGCAGCTGCGGCGAGACCAGCCGCACGCTGCCCGACATGCCGAGATGCAGCAGCAGGTGGCCGGCACCGAAGTCGAACAGCAGGTACTTGCCGCGCCGCGTCACCCCGGCCAGCGTCAGTCCCGACAGGCGACGGGCGGCGGGCAGCGGATAGCGCAGGGCGGGAACCCGCATCACCGCCCGGGTCAATCGGCGGCCCGTCAGGGCCGGCGCGATGCCGCGCCGCGTGACCTCGACCTCCGGCAGTTCAGGCATGCTGGGACACTTGCGAACCTGCTAACATGGCCGCATTGTATTGGAACACCCTTTCCGCCCGCGTGGTGCAGATGAAACCGCGATTCCTCGCCCCCCTCCTCCTGGCCCTTCTTGCAGGCGTTGGCGTCGCCTGTGCCGACGACTCGGCGCCCCCCGGCGACGACGCGCCGTCCGCCGCGCACTCCGCGAAGCTGCCCGACATTCCGCTGACGCCGCAGCTGCTGCACGAATTCCTCGTCGCCGAGATCGCCGGGCAGCGCGGCCAGATGGCGCTGGCGGTCAGCACCTACCTCGACCTCGCCAAGACCACCCGCGACCCGCGCGTGGCGAAGCGCGCCGCCGAGGTCGCCCTGTTCGCCCGACGCTACGATGCGGCGCTCGAAGCCGCACGCATCTGGACCGATGCCGACCCCGACTCGCAGCCGGCGCGCCAGATGCTCGCCGGCCTGCTGGCGGCCAGCGGCCACAACGACGAACTGGCGGTGCAGGTCGGCAAGATGCTGGCGGCGGCCGGCAAGGACATCGGGCCGGCGCTGCTGCGGCTCAACCGCGTGTTCGCGCGCAGCACCGACAAGGCGGCGGTGCACAAGCTGATCGACCAGGTGACCGCGCCCTATCTCGGCATCGCCGAAGCCCACTTCGCCCGCGCCGTCGCGGCCTACGAGGCGCAGGACACGGCCGCCGCGAAGAGCGAGATCGAGCGCGCGCTGGCGCTGCGCCCCGACTGGGAGCAGGCGGCGCTGGTCCGCGCGCAGATCGCCCCGCACGATGCGCAGACCATCGAGGAACTGGGCCGCTTCGTCGCCGCCAACCCCAAGGCCAACGACGCCCGGCTCGCCTATGCGCGCGCCCTGGTCAGCGCGAAGCGCTACGAAGACGCGCGCGACCAGTTCAGCAAGTTGCTCTCCGACAACCCGAACAACGCCGACGTGATCTACGCGGTCGCGGTGCTGTCGCTGCAGCTCAACGACCGCAATGTCGCGGAGACCAACCTCAAGCGGCTGGTCGACCTCGGCTACAGCGAGGCGGACAGCGCGCGGCTCTACCTCGGGCAGCTCGCCGAGGAGCGCAAGGCCTGGGACGAGGCGATCAACTGGTATGGACAGGTCGGCAGCGGCGAGCAATACGTCGCCGCCCAGCTGCGGCTGGCGAACGTGCTGGCGCAGACCGGCCGCCTCGACGAGGCGCGCAAGCGGCTGCACGAGGCGCAGCCGGGTACGCCGCGCGAGAGCGCCCAGCTGATCATCGGCGAGGCGCAGTTGCTGCGCGAAGCGGGCCGCTACGCCGACGCCTATGCGGTGCTCGAGGCGGGTCTCGCCAAGCAGCCCGAGCAGCCCGAGATGCTCTACGAAGCCGCCCTGGTGGCCGAGAAGATCGGCAAGCCGGACGTGCTCGAGCGCGACCTGCGCCTGCTGATCAAGCTCAAGCCCGACAACGCCCACGCCTACAACGCGCTCGGCTATTCGCTCGCCGACCGCGGCCAGCGCCTCGACGAAGCGCAGAAGCTCATCGACAAGGCGCTCGAACTGTCGCCCGACGATCCCTTCATCCTCGACAGCAAGGGGTGGGTGCTGTATCGCAAGGGCGATCCGGCCGGCGCGGCGGAAGTGCTGCGCAAGGCGCTCTCGATCCGGCCGGATCCCGAGATCGCGGCCCACTTCGGCGAAGTCCTGTGGGTGCTCGGCCGGCGCGACGAGGCCGTCAAGGCCTGGAACGAAGCCGCCAAGGCCAGCCCCGACAACGAGGCGCTCGCCACCACCATCAAGCGGTTCAAGCCCTGAAGCCGCTGCGCCTGCTCGCCGCGGTCGTCCTGCTGGCCGGCTGCCAGACGATGCCGGCGCCCGGTCCCCGGCCGGCGCGCGCGGAAATCCCGGCGTTCTCCCTGGACGGCCGCGTTTCCGCGCATCGCGAGGACGTCCGCCACTACGCGAACATCTCCTGGCGGCACGCCGGCGGGCTCGACGACATCGTGCTGACGACGCCGCTGGGCCAGGGCGTCGCCGAGCTGACGCGCGACGAGGGGGGGGCCAGCCTCAAGTCGGCGGACGGCAAGGTGGTGTCGGCAGCCGACTGGGAAGATCTGTCGGCGCGCGTGTTCGGCTTCGCGCTTCCGCTCGAAGGCATGCCGCGCTGGCTGCTCGGAGACGTCGAGGCCACGCAGCGCGACGAGCAGGGACGCCCGCTGGCCGCCGAGGCGGACGGCTGGTCGATCCGGTATCTCGGCTACGAGTCGGATGCCGCGGACGCCCTGCCCACGCTCGTCGATTTCCGCCGCGACGACATCGACGTGCGCCTCAAGGTCGATTCATGGCAGCTGAACTAGGCGACTGGCAGCGCGACTGGCCGGCACCCGCCAAGATCAACCTGTTCCTGCACGTCGTCGGGCGGCGCGCCGACGGCTACCATCTGCTGCAGACGGTGTTCCGCTTCCTCGATTTCGGCGACGTGCTGCGCTTCTCGCCGCGCGACGACGGCAGGATCGTGGCCGCGCACGTCCTGCCCGGCGTCGATGCCGAGACCGACCTCACGGTGCGCGCTGCCCGCCTGCTGCGCGAAGCGGCCCACGCGCAGGCCGGCGTCACGATTTCCCTGGAAAAGCGCATTCCCATGGGCGGCGGCCTCGGCGGCGGCAGCTCCGATGCCGCCACCACGCTGCTGGCCCTCAACCGGCTGTGGCACTGCGGCCTGTCGTCGGCCGAATTGCAGGCGCTCGGCCTGAAACTGGGCGCCGACGTCCCGATCTTCATCCACGGCCGCAGCGCCTTCGCCGAAGGCGTCGGCGAGCGCTTCACGGATGTCGCCCTGCCGCCCAAGTGGTATCTGGTGACCATGCCCGGCGTTTCCGTTCCCACCGCCGATATCTTCCGCGCGCCCGACTTGCCGCGCGACACGCCGACGATTGAGCCGGCCGCTTGGCGCCCGGGGATGGGCGACAACGACCTCGAAGCGGTCGCCTGCCGGCTTTATCCGGAAGTCGCCCGGCACCTTGCCTGGCTGCGCGGCCGGGCCCCCGCGCGCATGAGCGGATCGGGCGCCTGCTGCTTCGCCGAGTTCGACGACCGGGCCGGCGCGGAAGCCGCGCTGGCGGCATTGCCGCCCGGAATGCGCGGCCTTGTCGCACGCGGCGTGGATACGCACCCGTTGTGCGCCGCGGCGCATTGACACGAACCGAGAAAACCCGGACAATTCGCCCCCTTTCGGAGCCCGGCAACGGGATCCAGAATTGGGGAGTCGCCAAGCTGGTTAAGGCACCGGATTTTGATTCCGGCATGCGAAGGTTCGAATCCTTCCTCCCCAGCCAGTATTCCTCACGGGCAGGCTGACGAGCCTGCCCGGTCCGTTTCCAGGGGCGCTCATGGCCTTCGACAGCCTGATGGTATTCACCGGCAACGCCAATCCGAAGTTGGCGTCCGACGTCGTCAAGCGGCTCAACATCAAGCTGGGCCGGGCGACGGTCGGCCGTTTCTCGGACGGCGAGATCACCGTCGAGATCCTGGAACACGTGCGCGGCCACGACTGCTTCATCCTGCAGCCGACCTGCCAGCCGACCAACGACAGCCTGATGGAAGTCGTGATCCTCGCCGACGCCCTGAAGCGCGCCTCGGCCGGCCGCATCACCGCCGCCATCCCGTACTTCGGCTACGCCCGCCAGGATCGCCGCCCGCGCTCGGCGCGCGTGCCGATCACGGCACGGGTCGTCGCCAACATGCTGCAGGCCGCCGGCGTCCAGCGCCTGCTGACGGTCGACCTGCACGCCGACCAGATCCAGGGCTTTTTCGATATCCCGGTCGACAACGTCTACGCGGCGCCGATCCTGCTCGGCGACATCTGGAAGCAGAGCCACCCCGACCTGCTGATCGTCTCGCCGGACGTCGGCGGCGTGGTGCGCGCGCGCGCCATCGCCAAGCGCCTGGAGTCCGACCTCGCCATCATCGACAAGCGTCGCCCGAAGGCGAACGTGTCGGAGGTGATGAACATCATCGGCGACGTCAATGGCCGCACCTGCGTCATCATGGACGACATCGTCGACACCGCCGGCACGCTGTGCAAGGCGGCGCAGGCGCTCAAGGACAACGGCGCCAAGCGCGTGCTGGCCTACGCCACCCACCCGGTGCTGTCCGGCGCTGCCGTGACCCGCATCAACGATTCTGATCTGGACGAACTGGTGGTCACCGACACCATTCCCCTGTCCGCGGAAGCCGCTGCCAGCATCCGCATCCGCGTCGCGTCGATTGCCGACCTGATGGTGGTGTCCCCCGACGTGGGCGGTGTGGTCCGTGCCCGCGCCTTCGCCAAGCAGCTTGAAACCGACCTGGCCATCATCGACAAGCGTCGTCCCAAGGCCAACGTGTCCGAAGTGATGAACATCATCGG
>DASVZD010000253.1:0-1850 GCA_036391815.1 Rhodocyclaceae bacterium | reverse complement strand
GATGGCGCTCGCCGGTGGTGCCGGGCAGGTTCATCTGCTCGACCTCGCCGAAGAGGTCTTCCGGCGCCACCATCATCAGGCTGGCCGCGGCGCGCGCGAGGAAGACGTGGATCGCGCGGTTCAGCTCGTCGGTAACGTCGGGCAGCGTGACCGGATCGACGCCGGCGCCGGGCGGCAGCAACTGCTCGCGCTCCAGCGCCATCAGGATGCGCGCACGCTCGCGTGAGCGGGCGACCACCTGCTCCTCGCGCACGGCATCCGAGGGGAACAGTTCGAGGCCGGCGCGCAGGTCGAGGTCGCGCCCCAGCCAGTGGCCGCGCAGCGTCGGCAGGTCGTGCGTGCCGACGGAGATCAGCGCCTGCGCCGGGTAGTCGGCCGGACGCGGCAGCGCCTCGTCGGGCTCGTGCTCCAGGTGCAGCGGGCGGCACGACAGGGCGCCGAGCGCGCCCATCGCCTGGCGCACTTCATCGGGCACCGTGCCGAGGTCTTCGCCGATCACCAGGCAGCGGTTGCGGCGGCTCTCCAGCGCCAGGATGCCGAGCAGGTCGGCGAACGGGTAGGCGACGTAGGCGCCGTCGGTGGCGGGCAGCCCCTGCGGCACCCAGTACTGCCGCATCAGGCCCATCACGTGGTCGATGCGCAGGCCGCCGGCGTGGCGCATGTTGGCGCGCAGGATCGCCACCATCGGCTCGTAGGCGGCCTCGCGCAGCTGGTGGGGATTCAGCGGCGGCAGGCCCCAGTCCTGGCCGCGCAGGTTGATGGCGTCGGGCGGCGCGCCCACCGAGGCGTCGAGCGCAAAGAGTTCCGGACGTGCCCAGACTTCGGCGCCGCCACGGTCGGCGCCGAGCGCGAGGTCGAGGTAGAGCCCGACGCCGAGGCCGAGTTCCCAGGAGCGGCGGCCGGCGGCGGCGAGCTGGCGCTCGGTTTCCCATTGCAGGTACTGGTAGTAGTCGACGCGCCCGGCATGCTGGCGGCAGAAGTCGCGCACGGCTGCGGAGCCGGCGTCGCGGTACGGTTCCGGCCACACCGGCCAGCCCCACAGGCCGGCATCCTGCGCGCGGAAGTGCTCCTGCAGCGCCTCGAAGCGCGCCAGGCTGCGCAGCGGCTCGCCGGCCTCGGCGCGGTAGGCCTCGAAGGCGCGCCCGCGCGCATCGTCGCGCGCCAGGTGGCGGTTGCGGAACTCGGCGAACAGCAGTTCCAGCGCGCGCGACTTGGCGGCGGCTACGCCCACGTAGTCGACCAGCTCGGTGCCGCGCAGCGCGCGCAGTCCGGCCTGGAAGTCGGGGCTGCGCACCAGCGCGCGCGCCGCCTCGCACTCCGCGAACTCGGGGATCGCCTCGACGTCCAGGTACAGCGCGTTCCATTGGCTGCGGCTGGAGGGGCCGTAGGGACTGGCATTCTCCGGGCGGTCGGGGAACAGCGCGTGCAGCGGACTGACGCCGACCGCGCCGCCGCTCAGGTCGGCCGTGAGCTCGACCAGGCGATGCAGGTCGGTGAGGTCGCCGATGCCCCAGTTGCGCTCCGAGCGCAGGCTGTAGAGCTGCACCTGCAGGCCCCACACGCGGCCGCCGCGGTCGAGGGCCGGCGGCTGGTAGCAGCGCCCGGGGGCGACGACCAGCCGCATGTCGCCGAGCGCCGCGCCGCGAGCGTCGGCGAGGCGGAAGCGGTGGTAGCCGAGCCCGATGCCCGGCGGCAGCGGCAGCGCCAAGCGCGCGTAGGCTTCGCCGCCGAGGCGCCGGTGGTCGAGCCGCGCCAGCGCCTCGCTGGTGGTCTCCCCGCCGAGCGACTCGCCGCCCTCCAGTTCCAGCGACCAGCGCAGCCGCCGGCTGCGCCTGCCGGCGGCCAGGGTG
>DASVZD010000252.1:0-7658 GCA_036391815.1 Rhodocyclaceae bacterium | reverse complement strand
TCTAACAATGCGAACTGACGAAGCTCTGACCCGATCCTGTCCGTTGCCTTACACAGGCCATTCGGAGGGCGGGAGGAGGAGGGAGGTGGAGCGGGCGAAGGGAGTCGAACCCTCTTCATCAGCTTGGGAAGCTGAGGTAATGCCGTTATACGACGCCCGCGCGGGTCGCATTGTATCAGCGGCGGAAAGAAGACGGCATGGCGAGGCGGCCGCCCGCCGCCGCGCCCAACGGCTACAGGGTGCGCAGATACAGGATCAGCTGCCAGATCTGCTGCGGCGCCAGGCTGGCCTTGAAGGCCGGCATGGCGCTGTGCACCGGGGCGCCGCCTTCGGAGAGGGTCCAATCGAGGTAGGCGTCCGTGGCGATGCGGGCGCCCATTGCCGCCGCGATGTCGGCCGGGCGCGGGTTCAGGCCCGCCGCCGCGGGACCGTCGCCGCGTCCGGCGGTCCCGTGGCAGGCGACGCAGTTCTGCTGGAAGAGCGCCTTGCCCGCTGCGATGTTGGCCGCCGTTCCTTCCAGCGGATTGCGTGCCGATGCGTACGGCGCCGGTACCCCGTTCATCACGACGAGCCGATGCCGCTGCATCGAAACGCCGGCGCCGCCCATCATGCCGCCCATCCCGCGGCCCATGCCCATCTGGGCCGCCAGGTGGCTGGAAAAAATCAGGAGGGCGCCCAGTCCAAGCGCGACTGCCAGCAAGGTCTTCATCGGCTTTCCTCCGCAACCGTTCCCGACATTCTAGGAAAGATCCGCCAGCGCACGCGCCAAGCTCGCCATCGGCCGAATGTTAGAATCCGCCGATGATCGAAGTCCTCGTCAACGGCACGCCAGAGCAGCTTCCGGAACCCGCCAGCGTGGCCGGCCTGTTGGCCGCGCGCGGCCTGGTGGGCAAGCGGGTGGCCGTCGAGAAGAACGGCGAGATCGTGCCGAAGAGCCGCCATGCCGAGACGCCCCTGGCGCCGGGCGACCAAATCGAAATCGTCGTCGCCGTCGGCGGCGGCTGAACCCCAGGAACTCCCATGACTACAGACAACCTCGTCATCGCGGGCAAGCGCTATTCGTCGCGCCTGCTGGTCGGCACCGGCAAGTACAAGGACTTCCCCGAGACCCGCGCCGCGGTCGACGCCTCCGGCGCCCAGATCGTCACGGTCGCCATCCGCCGGGTGAACATCGGTCAGGATGCGAGCCAACCCTCGCTGCTCGACGCGCTGCCGCCTTCGCAATACACCTACCTGCCGAACACCGCCGGCTGCTACACGGCTGACGATGCGATCCGCACGCTGCGCCTCGCGCGCGAACTGCTCGACGGCCACAGCCTGGTGAAGCTCGAGGTGCTCGGCGACCAGCAGACGCTGTTCCCCAACATGCCGGAGACGCTCAAGGCGGCCGAAGTGCTGGTCAAGGACGGCTTCCAGGTGATGGTCTACTGCGCCGACGATCCGATCCAGGCCAGGATGCTGGAAGACATCGGCTGCGTCGCCGTGATGCCGCTGGCTTCGCTGATCGGCTCGGGCATGGGCATCCTGAACCCCTGGAACCTCAAGCTGATCATCGAGTCCGCCAAGGTGCCGGTGCTGGTCGATGCCGGCGTCGGCACGGCCTCGGACGCCGCGATCGCCATGGAGCTCGGCTGCGACGGCGTGCTGATGAACACCGCCATCGCCGGCGCCAGGAATCCCGTGCTGATGGCCAGCGCCATGAAGAAGGCGGTCGAGGCCGGCCGCGAGGCCTTCCTCGCCGGCCGCATGCCGAGGAAGTTCTACACCGCGAGCCCGAGCTCCCCGACCGGCGGACTGATCGGCTCCTGATGCGCCGGCTGCTGCCGGCGCTGTGCGCCTGGCTTCTCGTCGCCCCCGCATTCGCGCAGGTGCAGCCGCCGGCCGCGCCGGAGCGCAGCGGCTATGCCTTCGACTACCCCCGCATCCTCGCCCAGCAGCGCCTGTTCGGCATCGCGCACGGCGTCAAGCTGCTCGCCGACGCTTGCAGCGAGATGCCGGAAACGGCGACGGCCGCGGAGGGCGCCTACGCGCTGTGGCGGTCGCGCCAGCAAGCGGCGATCGCCGCCGCCGCGGCGGACCTCGGCGACTACTACTTCGGCAACCGCGAGGCGGATTGGCAGGCGCTGGCGCAGAAGCTGTCGCTCAAGGAGGCGCTCGACCTCGCCCCGCAGTCCGATGCCTTGCAGGCCGCCTGCGCTTCCCTGCCGGAAGCCCTGCAGCAGCCGCGCTACGACCTGGCCGAGCGCTTCCGGCTGGAGCAGCTGATGGCCCGCACGGTCGAAGCGACCGAGGTCGAGGCGCGCCAACGCTACTGCCGCGGGCTGTTCTCCGGCCAGCTGCTGGAACTGCATGACGCACGCTACGCCCTGTGGCGCGAGATCAACCTGCCGGTGCTGGCCGAGGGCAACCGCGCGCTGGCTGAGGCGTGGCCGGCCGACGCGCCGGCAGCCACATTCGACGACTGGTACGCCGAGTTGCGCCGCAAGACGCAGGCCGGCGGCACCCTCGAGGACTGCGTCACCTTTTCGGAATCGTTGAAGCGCCCCGACATGGCGTTGCGCAACGTCTTCCGCATGCCCGCTCCACTTCAATCCAAGCCAGACCCGCAATGAGCGACGAAACCATTCCCCGCCGTTCGATCCGCAGCTTCGTGCTGCGCCAGGGCCGCGTCTCCAATGCGCAGGCCCGCTATTTCGAGGAAGGCATGCCGCGCTGGGGCATTCCATACCAGCCGCGCCTGCTCGATTTCGATGCCATGTTCGGCCGCCATGCGCCGCGCATCCTGGAGATCGGCTGCGGCATGGGCGAGACGACCGCCGCCATCGCCGCGGCGCATCCGCAGCACGACTACCTCGGCATCGAGGTTCATACGCCGGGCGTCGGCTCGCTGCTGAAGGAGATCGCCACCCGCGAACTCGCCAACCTGCGCGTCATCCAGCACGACGCCGTGGAAGTGGTGCGCGACATGATCCCGCCCGGGTCGCTCGCGGGCATCCACATCTACTTCCCCGACCCCTGGCCGAAGAAGCGCCACCACAAGCGGCGCCTGGTGCAGGGGCCGTTCGTCGCCGAGCTGGCGGCGCGGCTCGCCCCGGGCGGCTACCTGCACTGCGCGACCGACTGGGAGGAATACGCCCAGCAGATGCTCGAGGTGCTGGGCGCCGAGCCGCTGCTGGCGAACACCGCCGACGGCTTCGCGCCGCGCCCCGACTATCGCCCGCTCACCAAGTTCGAGCAGCGCGGGCAGCGGCTCGGGCACGGCGTCTGGGACGTGATCTTCAGGCGGCGCGGCTAGGCGGGTCGGCGGGCCGCCGGGGTGGCGCATCGATGACCACCGTCTAGACTGGCAGCATGGATCCCGTCCCGCCCGACAGTCATCTGTCCCGCCATATCAGCGACTTGGTCGACAAGGGCGCCGTCAAGGCGCGCGGCGCGATCCATTCGCCGGCCGGCATCAAGCTGGTCGAGGACGGGGAGGTGGTCACGCGCGCCCTCTACGACGAGCTGACGCACAACCACCTGCTTCCCTCGCCCGCCGAGTGCCTGGACATCACGGACCCGGTGACGCCGCTGTGGCTCTCGCAGGCCGTGGAAGACCTGCTGGGCGACCAGCCCGCCTTCATCTCGCTGCTGCCCGAGGACGAGGTGCGCCAGAAGATCATCCACGTCTTCTCGACGATTCCACTCTCGCCGCAGCTGACCTTCAAGCTCACCATCGCGCGCGACGAGCGCCCCGAGATCCTCACCCACAGCCTGCAGGTCGCCTACTGCGCGGCCGCGCTGGCGCACCACTCGCACATGGCGCCGCACGAGATGGTGAATGCCGCGGCGGCGGGCGTGTTCCACGATCTCGGCCTGCTGCACGTGGATCCGGCGCTGGTGAGCACCGACCATCCGCTCACCGAGCAGGAGCGCCATCACTTCTACTCGCATCCCGTCCTCGCCTACCTGATCCTCGAACGCAGCCCGATCTGGCACCCGATCGTCAGCACCGCCGTGCTCGAGCATCACGAGCGCATCGACGGCAGCGGCTACCCGAAGGGGCTGACCGGCGCCAGGCTCGGCAGCCTGGGGCAATTGCTGGCCGTCTCCGAACTGGCGGCCACCTTGCTGTCGCTCGGCGGCGACTACGCCTCGCGCGACCGCCTGAGCATCATCCTGCGCATGAATGCCGGCAAGCTCAACCACGAGCACTGCGCGCACCTGCTGGCCATGTTCCCGCCGTCGTCCGTCCCGGCCGACGAATTCCGCACGCCGGGCATCGCGCTCGAGCTGCTGCTCAATCTCTCGGTCGCCCTGCTGCGCTGGGACACCATCGGCAAGCGGTCGCCGGGATCGCCGCTGGCGAAGTTCATGACGCTGCGGCTGGCGCAGCTGCGCCAGAGCCTGGCCGAAGTGGGCATCGACCTCGAATACTGGTCGACCTTCAGCATCGCCGACAGCGAACTCGACAGCACGACCCTCGGCGAGATGGAGGTGGCCGTGCGCGAGGCCATCTGGCAGCTGCACGCGATCGTGGCCGAGGCGCACCGGCGCTGGGATCACCTGCTGCCGGGCAGCGAAGGCATCGCCGAACCGGTGCAGGACTGGCTGAACGGGATCGAATCGATCAATCCGGCAGGAACGACCGCAGCAGGCGGTTGAGGAAGCGCCGGCCGGCCGGCGTGGGCCGGATCAGTTCCGCAGTCGCCTCGAGCAGCCCCTCGCGCTCGGCCGCGCGGATGCGCTCCAGCACCGCCGTCAGCGGCAACCCGGTGCGCTCCTGGAACAGCGGGGGGGCAAATCCGTCGGTGAGCCGCAAGGCGTTCATCATGAACTCGAACGGCAGTTCCGCGGCTTCGACGTCGTGGCGCTCGCTCACGCGGTCGGCGGCGGCGAGATAGTCCTGCGGCCCCCGCACGCGGGCCTCGCGCACGATGCGATCCGGGAAGGAGATCTTGCCGTGGGCGCCGGCGCCGATGCCGAGGTAGTCGCCGAAGGTCCAGTAGTTGAGGTTGTGGCGGCAGCGGGCGCCCGGCTTGGCGAAGGCGGAGGTCTCGTAGTGCTCGTACCCGGCCGCGGCCAGCTGCTCCTCCACCATGTCCTGCATGTCCGCCGCCAGCTCGTCGTCGGGCAGCGGCGGCGGCGCATGATGGAAGGCGGTGTTCGGCTCCAGCGTCAGGTGGTAGGCGGAGAGGTGCTGGGGCGCGAACGCCGTCGCCGTTTCGATGTCGCGGCGCGCCTGGGCGAGCGTCTGGTCCGGCAGCGCGTACATGAGGTCGAGATTGACGCGCTCGAAGCGGCCGAGCGCCAGCTCGACGGCGCGGCACGCCTCGGCACCCGAATGGATCCTGCCGAGCGCAGCCAGCTTGGCGTCGTCGAAGCTCTGGATGCCGAGCGACAGCCGGTTGACCCCGGCTTCGCGGTAGGCCGCGAAGTTCGCCGCGTCGGCGGTGCCGGGGTTCGCCTCCAGGGTGATCTCGGCGTCCGGCAGCAGCGCCAGGCGGGCGCGAAAGGCCGCCAGCAGGCGATCGACTGCCGCACCGGACAGCAGGCTGGGCGTGCCGCCGCCGAAGAACACGCTGGTGACCGGGCGTCCCCACACCGAGGGCAGCGCCGATTCGAGGTCGGCGATCAGCGCCTCGACATAGGCGTCCTCGGGAATGCCGCCGCGCGCCTGGTGCGAGTTGAAGTCGCAATACGGGCACTTCCTCACGCACCAGGGGAAATGCACGTAGAGCGACAGCGGCGGCAGGATCTCCAGGCCCCGCCTCGCATCGGCCGCCGCGATCGGGATGATGCGTCCGGACGTGCTCGCCGCTCCCGTCAGCGCTGCGCGCGCAGGCGCTCCATCAGCAGGCGCAGCGCCTTGCCGCGGTGGGACATGCCGTTCTTGTCCTCGGGCGGCAGCTGCGCGGCCGTGCAGCCCTTTTCGGGCACCCAGAAATAGGGGTCGTAGCCGAAGCCGTTCTCGCCCGCCGGCGTGTCGACGATCTCGCCGTGCCACTCGCCCTCGGTGATGATCGGCTGCGGGTCGTCGGCGTGGCGCACGAACACCAGCACGCAGACATAGTGCGCGCGGCGATCGCTCTTGCCGCGCAACTCGGCCAGCACCTTCTCGTTGTTGCGGTCGTCCGACTTCGGTTCGCCGGCATAGCGCGCCGAATGCACGCCCGGCTCGCCGCCGAGTGCGGAAACGCAGATGCCCGAATCGTCCGCCATCGCCGGCAGGCCCGTCAGCCGCGCGGCGTGGCGCGCCTTGGCCAGCGCGTTCTCGACGAAGGTGAAGTGCGGCTCCTCGGCTTCCGAGACGCCGAGCTGGCCCTGGGGCAGAACTTCGAAATCCAGGGTGGCGAGCATCTGGGCGAACTCGCGCAGCTTGCCGGGATTGTTGGATGCGAGGACGAGCTTTTTCATGGTCTCTCCGTAGGGCCGCCCCAAGGAGAGACGGCCAAGGGCCTGCGAGCGCAGCGAGCCGAAATCACCCCCTTCCTCGGGAAGGGGGGCGGGGGGAAGGGGGTCATCAGGCGAGCGCCTCCCGCTGCGCCGCGATGATCTTGCGGATGCCGTCGCGGCCGAGCTCGAGCAGGGTGTCGAGCTCGGCGCGCGAGAACGGCGCCCCTTCCGCCGTGCCCTGCACCTCGACGATGCCGCCGCTGCCGGTCATGACGAGGTTCATGTCGGTGTCGCAGCCGGAATCCTCGACGTAATCGAGGTCGAGCACCGGCGTTCCCTCGTAGATGCCGACCGACACCGCCGCGATGTAGTCGCGCATCGGGTTCTGCTTGAGCGCACCGGCGGCGACCAGCTTGCCGCAGGCGTCGTGCAGGGCGACGCAGGCGCCGGTGATCGAGGCGCAGCGCGTACCGCCGTCGGCCTGCAGCACGTCGCAGTCGAGCGTGATCTGGCGCTCGCCGAGGGCGGCGAGGTCGGTGACGGCGCGCAGGCTGCGCCCGATCAGGCGCTGGATCTCCTGGGTGCGACCGGTCTGCTTGCCCTTGGCCGCCTCGCGCGCCGTGCGCGTGTGGGTGGAGCGCGGCAGCATGCCGTATTCGGCGGTGACCCACCCTTGCCCCTTGCCGCGCAGGAACGGCGGCACATTTTCCTCGACGCTGGCGGTGCACAGCACGCGGGTGTTGCCGAATTCCACCAGCACGCTGCCTTCCGCGTGCATCGTGAAGTTGCGGGTGATGCGCAGCTCGCGCAGGTCGCCCGGTTGTCTGCCGCTGGGTCTCATTCTTTCCTTTCGTCTCGGGAGTATTTCTGGATGGCGCCGCGGATTTCCTCGATGGCGCGGTCGATGTCGTCTTCGGTGAGCTCCTGTTCACGCGCGCGCGGCATCGCGAAATCTTCCATCAGCGTGGTGTGCATGTCGTGCGGCATGGTCTCCGTCTCGATCATGCTGGTGGTGGCGTCGCCGTAGTTCTCTTCCCAGTTCAGCGCGATGAGGGACAGATTGTCGCAGGTTTCGCCGGCGCGGGCCTCGGCTTCGTCGAGCAGGCGCGGCACGCCGTCCTTGACGTTGGCGCGGCCGAGCGTGGCGACGAGCAGCTCCTCGTCGACCGGCCCCCAGACGCCGTCGGTGCACAGCGCGATGACGTCGCCAGCGGAGAGCGTGGTCTTGCGGGAAAAGTCGATCTGCGGTGGATGGTCGCCGCCGAGGCAGCTGTAGACGCGGT
>DASVZD010000251.1:0-10065 GCA_036391815.1 Rhodocyclaceae bacterium | reverse complement strand
CGTGGTTGCGCCATATCTGGTCCATCGGCGTGGCGGCATAGCCGACACCCTGACGGTCGCCCTCGATGATGCGCACTTCCTTGTCGTCGGGCGCGAGCAGCAGCAGGGGCAGGTGCGCGCCGGCGTACGTGAGCGTGCGGCTGCGCCGGTCGATCCAGCAGAAGGCGGCGTCCATGCCGTCGTCCGCGCTTTCCTCGTCGCCCGAGTCGGCATGCTGATGGTCGATGTTGCCCATCGCGGTCTTCACCAGGCGGTTTACCGCGCCGAGGATGGCACCGGGATCGTCGTGCCGCACCGTGTTCAGGGCGCTCTGCAGGAACGCCGACATGATCAGCGTCATGAAGGCGCCGGGCACGCCGTGGCCGGTGCAGTCGAACAGCACGACCAGGAAGCCTTCCTCGTAGTCCTGGAAGTGGTAGAAGTCGCCGCTGACGACATCGCGCGGCTCCCAGATCAGGAAGTGGTCGGGCAGCGTCCGGCGCATCGCCTCGCGCGACGGCCGCGACAGCGATTGCTGGATCACGCTGGCGTAGTCGATCGACTCCATCACCAGGCGGTTCTTCTCGGCCTGCAGGTTGGCGACGGCGCGCAGCATGTCCTGCGCGGTGCCGACGCCCAGGTAGCGGTCGTCGTCGGCGATGATGAAGCCGTCGTTCATCGCCTTCTGGCCGCCCTCGAGCACCCGGAAGGACAGGTCCTGGATCGAACTTCTCCGGTCGACGATCAGCGGCTGCTTGTCCATGAAGGCGATGCAGCTCTTGTTCTGGAATACCTCGCGATGGAAGGGGCGCGCCATGCTCTGCATGAAAATGTTGCGGTTGATGAGCCCGATCGGATGGCCGTCCTCGACCACGGGCAGGCCGATGATGTCCGGCCGGGCCTCGAACAACTCGAACACGTCCTTGTTCGGCGTGGCGGGCGTCACCGCCTCGCAGGGAAGCAGCAAACCCTCGGTGGAATGAACGAGCCGAACCGCTCCGGCGGCGCCGCCGTGGCCGGCGATGGAGAGCCGGTCCATGGCGTTACTCGGCGCCGAGCGGCAAGGGGCGCTTGGCGCCGCGATCCCTGTCGAGGGTCTCGTTGAGGCGCGCGAGATGGTGGTTCATGCTGCGGTTGAATTCGGTGCGCCAGGCGGATTCGCAGGCGTTGCAAAGGATATTGCCGTTTCGCTGGTGCCCGGGCGGCATGGGATCCAGGCAGCGCGCGCAGAGTGATTGGCTCATTGGGGACCTCGTCTGTTCGTTGGGGGACTGACGGCCGCACATCGGGCGGCTTCCGTCGCTGGGCCGCATTCTGTCGGCACAGTGTTGCCATGGGATGAACGAAATGTTTCCGGCCGGCGGCGGCGCCGATAAAAGCCTTAAAATCCGCGTCATGCAAACACTCGCGTGCGGCCGCTTCCGGCTCGGCGTCCAGCGCCCGCTCCTCATGGGCATCGTCAACCTGACGCCGGACTCGTTTTCCGGCGACGGCGTCGGCGACGACGTCTCGCGCGCGGTCAGGCACGCGCGCTCCCAGCTCGAAGCGGGCGCCGACATCCTCGACCTCGGTGCGGAATCGTCGCGCCCCGGCGCCCCGCCCGTGCCGGCGGCGGACGAACTGGCGCGGCTGCTGCCCGTGTTGCGCGCGCTGCGCGACGTCCCGGTGCCGCTTTCGGTCGATACCGCCAAGCCGGAGGTGATGGCCGCCGCGCTGGCAGAGGGCGCTTCCATGGTCAACGACATTGCAGCCTTGCAGGCGCCGGGAGCCTTGGAGGCCGTGGCGCGCAGCGACGCCGCCGTCTGCCTGATGCATATGCAGGGCGAGCCGCGCACCATGCAGGTAGATCCGGTCTACGGCGACGTCGTCGCCGAGGTCAAGGCATTCCTGGCCGAGCGTGCCCAAGCCTGCATGGCGGCGGGCATCGACCGAAGCCGCATCGTGGTCGATCCCGGCTTCGGCTTCGGCAAGAAGCTCGAACACAACTTGGCCCTGCTCAATCGTCTCGGCGAGTTCCGCGCGATGGGATTCCCGGTGCTGGCCGGCCTGTCGCGCAAGTCGATGCTGGGCGCAATCACCGGCCGGCCGGTGACGGACCGGGTCCATGCCAGCGTGGCGGCCGCCGTGCTGGCCGCCGAGCGCGGCGCATCCATCATTCGCGTGCATGACGTCGCAGCCACGCACGCAGCGCTTGCAGTATTGCAGGCGCTGGCTGCCTGATCGGGGAAAGACATGACGAGAAAGTATTTCGGCACGGACGGCGTGCGCGGGCGGGTCGGGCAGGCGCCGATCACGCCGGAATTCGTGTTGCGGCTTGGCTACGCGGCGGGCACTGCGCTGGTCTCGCGCGAGCACCTGCCGGCGGGCGAACGCCCGGCGGTGCTGATCGGCAAGGACACGCGCATCTCGGGCTACATGCTCGAGGCGGCGCTGGAATCGGGCTTCTCGGCGGCCGGCGTCGACGTCATGCTGTGCGGGCCGATGCCGACGGCGGCGATCGCGTATCTGACGCGCGCGTTGCGGCTGCAGGCCGGCGTGGTCATCTCGGCGTCCCACAACCCCTACGACGACAACGGCATCAAGTTCTTCTCGGCCCAGGGCACCAAGCTTCCCGACGCCGTGGAGCAGGAGATCGAGGCGCGGCTGGAAGCGCCGATGGGCTGCATGGAGTCGGCCAAGCTCGGCAAGGCGCGCCGCGTCGACGACGCGGCCGGCCGCTACATCGAGTTCTGCAAGAGCACTTTCCCCAACGAGCTCGACCTGCGCGGGCTGCGCATCGTGGTGGACTGCGCCCATGGCGCCGCGTACCACGTCGCGCCGCTGGTGTTCCACGAACTGGGCGCGGAAGTCGTTACGGTGGGCGCGGCGCCGACCGGCATGAACATCAACGACGGCGTCGGCGCGACCTCGCCGGACAGCCTGCGCCGCGCCATGCTCGAGCACAAGGCGGACGTCGGCATCGCGCTCGACGGCGACGCCGACCGCATCCTGATGGCCGACCGCGAAGGGCGCGTCTACGACGGCGACCAGCTGCTCTACGTCATCGCCAGCCGGCGTCATCGCCAGGGCCGCGTCGGCGGCGTGGCCGGCACCCTGATGAGCAACCTCGGCTTCGAGCATGCGCTGGCCCGGCTCGACATCCCGTTCGCGCGCGCCAAGGTGGGAGACCGCTACGTGCTGGAACTGCTGCTCCAGCGCGGCTGGCAGTTGGGCGGCGAGAATTCCGGCCACATCCTCTGCCTCGACAAGCACACCACCGGCGACGGCATCGTCTCCGGGCTGCAGGTGCTGGCCGCCCTGCGCGCCGATGGGCAGACGCTCGCGCAGGCCTGTTCCGACCTCCAGATGTACCCGCAGAAGCTGATCAACGTGCGCATGCCGAACGGTTTCGATTGGCGTGCCAACGCGTCGATCCAGGCGGCGGTCGCGACCGCGGAGAAGGGGCTCGACGGGCACGGGCGCGTGCTGCTGCGCCCGTCCGGGACCGAACCGCTGCTGCGCGTGATGGTGGAGGGCGCGGACGCGGCGGGCGTGGCGGCTTACGCAGAGACCATCGCCGCCGCGGCTAGGGCCGCCACCGGCAACGCCTGATCGGGCGACGTTCGCTCGCGCTCAGCGCAGCTCCGCGAGGCGCGCCCAGATCTGGTAGGTGGTGCCCTCGCTGACGAACGAGGTGAGCGGACTGAAGGTCCGCTGCTTCAGGGTGACGACGAAGGTTTCCAGCCGCTGTGCCAGGGAAATCCGCTTCACGCCGCCGGGCGCCTCGTCGCGCGCATGCACGTCGAGTGAAATCCGCGTGTCTTCCTCGTTGGTCCGGCGCGCCACGGTTTCGATCACGAGCTTCAGGCCGTTGCGGTTGTACTGCGCGACGTTGCTCAGGCCGGCGAACAACTTCTGTTCGACGACGCGGCTGCAGGCGTTCCTGTCGCAGGCGACGATGAGCAGGTCGTAGGCCGAGTCGGCGGCGGCGGCCGGTGCCGCCAGCGCGGCGCATGCGGCAGCCAGGAGTGTGCGCGAGAGTCTCATGATTTGGCCTTTCCTGTTGGGGCAGGGGTGCTATTGGAAGAGCATATGACAGACCTTTTGGATTGCAAGTCAATGTCGGTCCTGCATTGTGCGCTGCGTCCGGTCCTGCGTCGCTATGCCATGGCGATCAACGCGTTGCGCACGTTTCTGAAGACGGCGCCTGCGGTTGAAACGAAGAATTCATGGCCCTATCACGTTCGCTGCACCCCATGGCGCGCGGTTTGGCGTGGGAACACAAGGAGATGGCGGCCAAGCGCGGCGGTGCCATGCCATGGACCGAAAGTACAGAAAGGGCGCATAAGCGCGTCGTAACGCCCCGATCGATCCCGCTTTGCGAACGGCGCGTCAGTCGGGTCCCGTGCTTCGGTACAGCGCAGGGAAGAGCGCCTTGAGGCGCCGCAGCTTGGGCAGGTCGTTGATGACGACGTAGGGATTGTCGGGATGCCGCGCGACGAAGTGCTGATGGTAGTACTCGGCGGGATAGAAGCCGGTCAGCGGATCGATGCGGGTCACGATCGGTTCAGGAAAGGCCTTGTCCTGCTGGAGTTCGGCGAGGTAGGCCGACGCGATGCGCCGTTGCTGGTCGTCGGCGACGAAGATGACGGAGCGATACTGCGTTCCGACGTCGGGGCCTTGGCGGTTCAATTCCGTGGGGTCGTGCGCGACGGCAAAGAAGATTTTCAGCAGCCGGCCGTAGGAGATCTTCGACGGATCGTAGTCGACGCGCACCGACTCCGCATGCCCCGTGCCGCCGCGGCTCACGCTCACATAGTCGGCTTGGGCCGCCGGGCCGCCCGCGTACCCGGCGATGGCGTCCTTGACGCCGCGCACATGCTCGAACACCGCCTGCACGCCCCAGAAGCAGCCGCCGGCGAAGACGGCCGATTGCTGGGGCGCCGTGGCCACGGCGAGCGGCGCGTCCACCGCCGGATTGGGAATCGCCCCGGCACCGGCAGAAGGTGCGGCGGCCAGCAGTAGCGCACCTGCCGCGATCAGCAGCGCGGGCCGGAGGGCGATCAGGCGTTGCTTGATGTTCATGCCTTCACGTCCGCAGCGCCGGCAGCGGCCGCCCCGCGGGGACGAAGATGAGCGCGAGACCGTTGTTGCAGTAGCGCAGGTGCGTCGGCGGCGGGCCGTCGTCGAAGACGTGGCCCTGGTGGCCGCCGCAACGCGCACAGTGGTATTCGGTGCGCGGCATCACCAGCTGGTAGTCGCTCTTGGTGGCTACCGCGCCGGGCAGCGGACTCCAGAAGCTCGGCCAGCCGGTCCCGCTGTCGAACTTGTGCGCCGAGTCGAACAGCGGCTGGAAGCAGGCGGCGCAAACGAAGGTGCCCTCGCCCTTTTCATGGTCGAGCGGGCTGCTGAAGGGCGGCTCGGTGTCCTCCTCGAACAGCACGCGATAACGATCGCCGGGAAGCAGCGAACGCCATTGGGCGCGCGACTTCGCAAGCGGCGCCGGCAATGCGGCGCCGGCGGGCAAGGCCACGCCGAGAATCAGGCCTGCGATGCAAAGCTGGAATTGACGCCGGTTCATGGGGCTTCTCCGCGAACGTCCGTATGACCGCCTGGTAGCGCGTTGGTTCTATGGGCTTTTCGCTTCCGGCGGCCTTAATGAGCGCGCAACGTCGCCGGCATCGCCGTGTAACAGCGAGCGGAGAAGATGCCGTCATCGAGTTCCAGGAAGAATCCTCCATGCCGGATATCGATGCCCGCGGATGCAAGGCAGCCTGGCGCAAGGCGTGGAGATCGATTCCCTGGCTGGTGCCCCTGCTTCTGACGGCGAGCGACGCCTGGGCCTGGGGACTCTATACCCATGTGTATTTCGCGCAGGCGCTGCTCTGGCTGGCGCCGCTGGCCGACTCCCGCGCGCGCACAGCCATGCGCCGGCTGCCGCGGCTCGTGCTCGCGGGCGCCTGCCTGCCCGACCTGGCGCTGACCGATGTGCGCGCCGAGACGCCGGTGTTCCATACCTCCCATGATTGGGACACCGCCGCGCGGCTGCTGGCGAGTGCCGGAAGCGACGAGGAGATGGCCCTGGCGCTGGGATTCGCCTGCCATACCTTTACCGACATCTTCGCCCACAACCACTTCGTGCCGGCGCACGAACTGGTGTGGTTCAACGCGCGCGCGCTCACCCACGTCGCCTGCGAATGGGCAATGGACCACCACGTGCGCGCGCAACTGGACGCCACGCCCGCCGAACTGCTGGACCGCGAGCGGGGGATCCTCGCGAGCTACGCCGCCAAGGCGTTCCGCTGCAGCGAGGCGCACGCCGCGCAGTCCCTCGCGACGCTGGGCAAGGGGGACGGCCTGCTGCGGCGAAGCGGCTTGCCGGCCTTGGCGTGGCACGCCGGCCGCGCCGGCGACCGGCGCATGCAGAGACGCTTCGCCCATTACCTGTCGCACACGACGCGCCAGCTGCAGCAGATGGACCGGCTGCTGGCGGGAGAACTTCCGCGCTGGGTGGCGAATCCCTGCCGCCACGCGGCCCGCGCGGCGCTGGCGGAGGTGCCGGCCTTCCTGCTGCGCGAGCAGTTGCCGCTGCCGGCGGACGTCTTCGCCTAGAAAGGCTTAGATCAGCATGGCGACCTGCGCGGCCGCTGCGCCGAGCAGCGCGCCGGCCAGCACGTCGCTCGGGTAGTGCAGGCCGAGCACCGGCCGCGAGACGGCGACCAGCAAGGCGAAGGGATAGACGAGCGGCGCCAGCTGCGGGAATCCGGCCACGGCAACCAGGCTGAACGCCACCGCGTGCAGGGTGTGGCCGGAAGGGAAGCTGAAGTGATCGAGTGCCGGCGCCGCGGCCGAGATCGCGCTATAGACCTGGTAGGGGCGGGGACGCGACGTGCGCTCCTTGAGCCACTTGTAGGCGGCGAGGCCGAGTGCGCCGGCCAGCGCCATGCGACCCACGACGGGCCAGGCCGCCGGACCGTAGGCGAGCGGCAGCAGCGCCATCAGCACGTACCAGAAGACGCCGTCGCCGAGGCGGCTCACGACCTTGAAGAAGCTGCGCCAGAAGCGGAAGTGGCTGACGCGGTTGAAGCGCAGGCAGAGGGCGAGATCGACTTCGCTAATCCAGCGCGGCGATAAGGACGTCTTTTCCATGCTGCCTCCTGTGGTGGGCGGCGATGCATTGCCGCAGGCCGTCTGCGAAACCGTCGTGAATCAGTTCCCAGTCCAGATGCCGCACCGAAGGCGCCGCAAGGGCGCGCGTGTGCGCGAGTTGCTGGGGATGCGTCGCCAGCGAGACCGCGGCCGCGACGAAACCGGCTGCGTCGCCCGGCGGGGCCAGCCGGCCGTTGCAGCCGTCCTCGATAAGGTCGCCGGCGGCTGCGCAGTCGTAGGCGACGACGCCGAGTCCGCTGGCGAGCGCTTCTGCCGTGACGTTGCCGAAGGTCTCGGTGAGGCTGGGAAACAGGAACAGGTCGGCGGAGGCGAAGTGCGTGGCGAGGTCGATGCCGCGCCGCGTGCCGGCGAAGATGTGCTGCGGATGGCGGGCCGCGAGCGGCCTCCGCAGCGGGCCGTCGCCGACGAACACCAGCCGCGCGCCATGCAGCGACTTCTGGATTTCGGCGAAGGCGTCCAGCACCAGGCCGAGATTCTTTTCCGCCGCGAGACGGCCGACGTAGGCGACCACCAGGTCTTCGGCCGAGGCGCCCCATGCGGCTCGCAGCACGTCCGAACGGCGGCCCGGGTTGAACAGGCGCACATCGACGCCGCGCGAAAGCACGCTGACGTTTCGATAGCCTTGGCCGGCGAGGTCGTGGGCCAGCTTGTGGGTCGGCACCAGCGTAAGGTCGGTGCCGTTGTGCAATCGGCGCAGGTAGCGCGCGATCGGCCGCCTCAGCCAGCCCAGTCCGTAATGCCGGCTGTAGGCGTCGAAGTTGGTATGGAAGCCCGAGCTGACCGGCAGTTGCAGCGACCGCGCGGCGCGCACCGCCGACCAGCCGAGCGGGCCTTCGGTGGCGACGTGGACGATGTCGGGTGGCGAGCGCCGCCACGCGGCACGCAAGGTGGCGGTTGCCGGCAGGCCGAAGCGCAGGCCGCCGTATCCGGGTATCGGGAGGCCGGGGACGAGAATCTCATCGAGGGTCCCGCCGCTGCCGGCGCATGGCTCCGGTTGATGGGGCCTCACCAGTTCGACGGCATGTCCGCGCTCCTGCAGTCCTTGGGCCAGCCTGCCGAGCGTCATGGCCACGCCATTGACCTCGGGCGGGAAGGTCTCCGTGACGAGCGCCACGCGCAGCCGGCGATCGGCCGTGCGGGTGCTTGCGGGGGAAGGACTATTCGACAAAGTGCCTGCGGTACCGCGCGCTGAGGTTGTCCATCGGCAGCAGCAGCAGCAGGTCGGCGCTGTTGAAGTCGGGATCCCAGGCCGGCTCTCCGCAGATCCAGGCGCCGGCTCGCAGGTAGCCCTTGAGCAGCGGCGGCACGATGGCCGCGGCTCGGTTGGCCAGCGCCTCGAAGGGCAGCGGGCAGCGCGGCGCCACCTGGTATTCGGCCGGCGCCATGTGCTTGTCGGCCAGTTGGAGGAACAGGTTCGCCGCATTGTGGCCGCCGTCGGCCATGCTGATCGAGGCGCAGCCGACCAGATAGCCATAGCCGCCGGCCGTCATGAACTCGGCGAGCTTCGCCCACAGCAGCGCGATGACGGCGCCGCTGCGGTAGGCCGGGTCGATGCACGAACGGCCGACCTCGACGATGCGCGGGCGCAGATGCTCGAGTCGCGTCAGGTAGAACTCGTTCTCGGAGTAGTAATTGCCGATGCGCGCTGCGGCTTCCGGCGGCAGCACGCGGTAGGTGCCGACGATGCGCCCCTGCTCCTCGTCGCGCACGATCAGGTGCTGGCAGTAAGCGTCGTAGATGTCGCGGTCGACGCCGGGCTCGCGCGTGTGCAGGCAGGCGCCGAATTCCTCGGCGAACACGCGGTAACGGAGCTTCTGGGCTTCGCGGACTTCGCTGGAGCCGGCGGCGAAGCGCACCGTGTAGCGATGGCTGTGAGCGGTTTCGAGGGGCGGTGCCGTTCTGATATGCAGCATGCGGGCTTCTCCTGGTCGTTCGTTCATGCCTCGGCATTGTTGGAGCGAAAGGTTGCACGCCCGTTGCGCGTTCTTTGCAGTCGCATGAACCTGCTCGGCGGCCGTCACGGCGCCGTCACGAGGAGGGGCTAAACTGCCGCCCCATGAGACAACTGCGCACCCTGTGGCGGCTCGGGCGGGTCGCCGTCCATCTCGGATACGGCGCCGGCATCGTCACCGCCGTCTTTCCCGTGGTCTCGATCGAGCGTCGCCGCCGGCTCAAGCAGCGCTGGTCGCGCCAATTGGTGAGCATGCTCGGCGTGCGGCTCGAGATCGCCGGAAATCCCCGGCCGCTGTGCGGCCTGGTCGTGGCGAACCACATCTCGTGGCTCGACGTGTTCGTGATCAACGCCGTGCATCCGGTGGCCTTCGTCGCCAAGGACGACGTGCTCGACTGGCCGGTGATCGGCTGGCTGGCCGCGCGCAACGACACCGTCTTCCTGGCGCGCGGCAGCCGCCGCGCGGCGCACGCGATGGGGCTGCAGGTCGCGGACATGCTGGCTGCGGGCGCCGCGGTGGGGGTGTTTCCCGAAGGCACCACGAGCGAAGGCGATGGCGTGCTGCCCTTCCGCGGCGCGCTGCTGCAAGGGGCGATAGACGCCGGCGCGGCGGTGCAGCCGCTGGCGTTGCGGTACGTCGCGCGCGGGCGGCGCTCGGTCGATGCGGCCTATTGCGGCGAGACTTCGCTGCTGGCGTCGCTGTGGCGCACGGCAAATGCCTCCGGGCTTACGGCGGTCTGCTCCACGCTGGAGCGGCTGGAGGCCGGCGCTTGCCGGCGCGAACTCGCGTCCCGGTGCGCCGCCGCGATCGGCGTCGCGCTCCGCTCAGCCGAACAGCACCAGGCTCCAGGTCGCGACGACGTTCGCCAGCGAGACGAGGACGGCCGCGCTGCCGATATCCTTGGCGCGTTTGGACAGGCTGTGGCTTTCCAGCGAGATGCGGTCGATGGCGGCCTCGATGGCGGAGTTGATCAGCTCGACTACCA
>DASVZD010000250.1:0-5861 GCA_036391815.1 Rhodocyclaceae bacterium | reverse complement strand
TCTCCAGCACCCATTGGCCGATCGCCACCAGCAGTCCGGTTTCCTCGGCCACGCGGATGAAGGCAGCGGACGACATCAAGCCGCGCTGCGGATGCTGCCAGCGCAGCAGGACTTCCGCGCCGTGGATGCGTCCCGCGTCGTCCGTCTGCCCCTGGAAGTGGCATTGAAGCTGGCCGCCAGGCAGTGCGCGTCGCAGGTCCGCTTCGAGGGCCGCGCGCGCCGCGACCGTCGCCTGCATGGCGGGGCCGAAGAAGCGCAAGGCGTTGCGGCCGGCCGCCTTGGCCTCGTACATGGCCATGTCGGCGCGCTTGAGCAATTCGTCCGGGGGGACGTGCGGATCGTTGAAAACGGTGGCGCCGATGCTCGCCGAGCCCAAGTAGTCGTGTCCGTCCAGCCTGAAGGGCGGGTCGAGTGCGGCAGCGATCTTTTCGCCGACGCCCTGCGCCTGAATGGCGGCCTGGTCCGGACACTCGCCCAGTTTCTCCAGTATGACGACGAACTCGTCGCCGCCCTGGCGGGCCACCGTGTCGCCTTCTCGCACGCAGGACAAAAGCCGCTGCGCCACCTGCCGCAGCAATTCGTCGCCGAGTTCGTGGCCGAGCGTGTCGTTGAGCGCCTTGAACTTGTCGAGGTCGATGAACAGCAGGGCGCAACACTGCGTCGAGCGGGAGATGCCCACCAGCGCGTGATGCAGGCGGTCCATCATCAGGCGCCGGTTGGGCAGGCGGGTCAGGGGATCGGTCAAGGCCTGCTCCCAAGCATTGCCTTCGTCACCGACGGCCCGGCGGTCCTGTAGCGTGAGGGCGACGGCGGCGACGCGGCGTTCCCGGGTGGCGGCCTTTCGGGTGGACAGATCGATCAGCACGAGGCGCACGACGCCGGCGTCGTCGGTTGCCGCTTTGCGCTGTGCATCGACCTCGGCGGGAAAAGCCGCGGCACCCACGGGCTGTAGTTCCAGTTCGTCGATCAGCCGCGCATCGGCCGTCTTGAGGGCGGTGAACAGCCGTCGCCAGCGCCCGGCGCAGGCCGGCGCGACGAACTGATCGAAACGGCGCCCGAGCAGGTCCTTGCGCGCCAGGCCCAGCAGTGTGGCGCCGACATGGTTGCTGCGCGCGACGCGGCCGTCGCCGGTCAGGGTGAGGTAGCCCACCGGCGCGAATTCGTAGAGATCGGCGTAGAGGTCGCGGGATTCCTCGAGGGCCGTCTGGGTCAGCCGAAGTTGTTCATTCTGCATCTCGAGTTCAACCTGGTGAACGCGAAGTTCATGCAACAGTTCATCGGCGGTGAGCGGAGGCGCCGCAGGAGGTGCGCGCTGCGCGAGTCGTGCCTCGGCCTCCGACCTTAGCTGGCCGCGCGTCGGCGCTCTTGCGTGCGGTTGCCTGGTCTTGCGTTTCACCGCGGTCACCTGCTGTTTCGACGGCTCGCTCCAGAGAAGAGCCGACCTCCGTGCAGTCGGCTGTGGGCGGGCGCTGATGTTCGACCGGCTGCTTTGGCCGAGGTTCTTCGGGCAGGCCGCACTAAAGCACTGCAGCGACGCCGACGCCGCGGATGGTATTGGCACGAGCTCAAGTGCCGAGGTCCGAAGCCCGGCTTGAGCACAAGAAACCACGGGGAGTATGGCGCGCCCGGCGCGATTCGAACGCACGACCCCTGCCTTCGGAGGGCAGTACTCTATCCAGCTGAGCTACGGGCGCATAGGGTCGGCAAGGATAGCGCTTTTGCTGTCCCACGTCCATAAACTGGCTATAATCTGGCACTTATCGGCCCCGACACTATGGCCATTTGGCTAAGGAAAACTCAAATGTTGCGCACGAAAAATATTAGCTTTGTGGCGAGCGCCCTGTTGGTGAGCAGCGCGTTCGCGATGGGCAGCCATCCGGAAGGGGATGACGCCGCCACCCTGGAACGCATCAAGCCGGTCGCCACCGTCGACGTCGTCGGCGCCGCGCCGCAAGCCGGCGCCGCGGGCAACCGCAGCGGCGAGGCGGTCTTCAAGCAGTTCTGCAATGCCTGCCACGGCACCGGTCCGGGCACCGCGACGCCGCCGAACGTGCCAAAGGTCGGCGACAAGGCCGCCTGGGCGCCGCGCATCGGCGTCGGCCTCGACAACCTGGTGAAGTCGGCCAAGGCCGGCAAGAACGCCATGCCGCCGAAGGGCGGTTCCGACGCCACCGACGAGGAACTGGCGCGCGCCATCGCCTTCATGGCCAACCAGTCGGGCGCCAACTTCAAGGTGCCGGCCGCCGGCGAGAAGATCGCCAGCAACGAGCGCAGCGGCGAGCAGATCGCCAAGTCGGTGTGCTTCAAGTGCCACCAGACCGGCGAGAAGGGCGCGCCCAAGCTCAGCGACCGCGCGGCCTGGACGCAGCGCGGCTCGAAGGGCCTCGATGCGCTGACGGCTTCCGTGATCCACGGCCACGGCAACATGCCCGCCCGCGGCGGCATGGCCGACATGACCGACGCCGAAGTGAAGAGCGCGATTGCCTACCTGTTCAAGCAGGTCGGCCAGGACATCAAGTAACTCGCCGGTTCCGGCTCGGACGGGGCGCTGTCGCGAGGCAGCGCCCCGTTTCTATTTCTTCGCCAGCATTTCCTTGAAGCGGGCCAGCCTGGCGCGCCCGGCTTCCTTGTCTTCGGGCGCGGGTTCCTTGTTGCGCCCGGCGATCTTGAGGTCGTCGCCCATTTCCAGGATGAAGCGCGAGGGCTCGCGGGTCAGCACCTCGCGGCCCTGCTTGCGCTTCTCGCAGTAGGTGACGAACAGCGACAGCTGCGCGCGCGTGATGCCGACGTACATCAGCCGCCGCTCCTCCTCGATGTTGCCGAGGTCGATCGACTCGCGGTGCGGCAGGATGCCCTCCTCCGTGCCGACCAGGAAGACGTGCTTGAACTCCAGGCCCTTGGCGGCGTGCAGCGTGGCGAGCTGCACGGCGTCCTGGTCCTGGTCGTTCTTGTCGAGCATGGTGATCAGCGCCACGGTCTGCGCCAGCTCGAGCAGGTTCTTGTTCTCCTCCTCGCCCTTCTGCGACAGCCAGGCGACGAAGTCGCGCACGTTGCTCCAGCGCGCTTCCGCGGCCGGGGCTTCGAGCGTCTCGAACAGCCAGGCCTCGTAGCCGATGGCGTGCAGCAGGTCGGTGAGCACCTGCCCGGCCGGCTCGCGCGCCGCGCGCCATTCCATGCGGTTGATGAAGTCGCAGAATTCCTTGACGCCGGCGAGCTGCTTGGGATTGACGTCGTTCTCGACGCCGGCCGCATAGGCCGCGGCGAACAGGCTGATGTGGCGGCGACCGGCGGCGCGGCCGAGCGCTTCCAGCGTGGTGCCGCCGATGCCGCGCTTCGGCGTGGTGACGGCGCGGATGAAGGCCGGGTCGTCGTCGCCGTTGGCGATCAGCCGCAGGTAGCTCATGACGTCCTTGATCTCGCTGCGGTCGAAGAACGACTGGCCGCCGGAGAGCAGGTAGGGCGCCTTCTGCGCGCGCAGCTGCTGCTCGAAGGCCTTCGCCTGGTAGTTGCCGCGGTAGAGGATCGCGTAGTCCGACCACTTGGCGCGATGCTCGAACTTGTGCGCCAGCAGCTTGTTCACCACCCACTCGGCCTCGTGCTCGTCGTCGCGGCAGGCGATCACCTGGATGGCGTCGCCGTGGCCGCGCTCGGACCACAGCTTCTTCTCGAACAGCTTGGGGTTGCGCGCGATCACGCTGTTGGCGGCGGCCAGGATGCGCGTGGTCGAGCGGTAGTTTTGCTCGAGCTTGACGACATGGAGGTTCGGGTAGTCGTCGCGCAGCGCGCGCAGGTTCTCGATGTCGGCGCCGCGCCAGCCGTAGATCGACTGGTCGTCGTCGCCCACCGCCGTGAACGAGGCGCGCGGCCCGGTGAGCAGGCGCACCAGCCGGTACTGGCAGCGATTGGTGTCCTGGTATTCATCGACCAGCAGGTGCCAGATGCGGCTGCGCCAGCGGTTGCCGACCTCCTCGTTGGATTCCAGCAGCTTCGCCGGCAGCCGGATCAGGTCGTCGAAGTCGACGGCCTGGTAGGCCTGCAGCGTGCGCTGGTAGTCGACGTAGGTGCGGGCCGCCTGCGCCTCGATGTCGTTGGCGGCGACGTCGGCCGCCTGTTCGGGGTCGACCAGCGCGTTCTTCCACAGCGAGATGCGGTTCTGGATCGTGCGCACGCGGCCCTTGTCGGCGTCCTTCAGCAGTTCCTGGAACAGCGCGCCGGTGTCGGCGGCGTCGAGGATCGAGAACGACGGCTTGAGGCCGGTGTGCCGCGCCTCCTGCCGCAACAGCTTGGCGCCGAGCGCGTGGAAGGTGCAGATGGTCAGGCCCTCGACCGGCTTGCCGCGGAGCTGCTTGGCGGCGCGCTCCTGCATCTCCTTCGCCGCCTTGTTGGTGAAGGTGATGGCGGTGATCTTCTGCGGCGCGATCGCGCAGTCCTCGACGAGGTAGGCGATCTTCTGGGTGATGACGCGGGTCTTGCCGCTGCCCGCGCCGGCCAGCACCAGCAGCGGGCCGTCGAGATAGCGGATGGCCTCCCGCTGGGCCGGATTGAGCTTGTTCATGGGTTGAGGCGCCTGGCGACAACGAGCGCAGCGAGCCAATCAGTCGCCTCCCCCGCGAGGGGGAGGACGGGAGGGGGCGGGCCCACTTGCTCGCCCTTGGGGTCTTACTTCAGCTTGCCGCGCACCGGCTTGACCTTGGCGGGATCCTTGATGTCCACCTTGCCGCCCTTGCCGTGCAGGTTGCCGCATTCGCAATGGGCGACGATGTGCGGCACCGAGCTGACGACGTGCGTGCATTCGGTGCACTCGTAATAGATGTCTCCACCGGACGGCAGTGCGTTGCCGGGTGCATGGCTGATTGCCTCGAACCGGTAGATCTTGCGCAAATCGATCTTCATGAGCGTGATTCCCCTTTTGGCGGCTATTCTACCCGCAGCCCGGGGGCGATGACAGCGCGCCTAGGAGGGCGTCATGAAGGGCCGGTCAGGGGACGGCCGGCACGTTGTCCCACACCCGCGCCAGCTTGCGCTCCGGGTCGCAGGCGGCATAGACGTCGGCGGGCGAGATGGTGACCCGCCTGAAGAAGCCGGCGAAGGAATGTTCCCGGGGTTCCAGCCCGATGTAGCGATGCACGCTCTTGTAGCAGTAGTAGACGAACTCCGAACAGCTGAACTTGTGGAAGCTGCGGCAGCTGTCGAACAGGAAGTCGTAGCCGGTGCCGATGCGCCCGAGCGCCGAGTCGCGCGCTGCCGCCACGATCTCCTCGCGCGTCACGCTGTCGCCGCGGGTCAGGCGCTCGTCGATCGACAGCGCCGCGTTGTTGAGCTCGACCAGCGGCCGGTTGCGCATTTCGCCGCCGGATAGCGCGATTCGCTCGGGCAGCCGCAGCACGACGAGGTAGTCGCAGCGCAGGAACGTGAGGATGTCTTCGACATGCACGCCCTTGGCCATCGAGTGGATGACCATCTGGCGGCCCGGCTGGTAGTAGCCGGGATCGTTGCGCACGCGCTCCTTCTCCGCGTCGCTCGCCTCGCGCCACCGTCCGTCGGCGTCCATCACCTTCAGCCGGCGCGCCGCCACCGCTTTGTCGCGACCGTCGTCCAGCGGCCCGACATAGAGTGCCGCGTGCGACAGGAAGCGGCCTGCCCCGCTGGCGCCGCCGGTGCGCCGGATCAGCTCGCCGTCGAGGTAGCCGTCGTAGCCGCGCAGCAGGATGTCGCCGGGCTTCAGCAGCGGGTCGTCGCCGTCCACCAGCGCGCGGAGGTCGGTTCCCTTGATCCGGTACGAGCCCGGGTCCTCCACCAGGCAGAGCGGCGAGCTGAAGAACTTGATGGTGCCCAGCCAGGCGATGAAGCGGTCGCTGAGC
>DASVZD010000249.1:0-11576 GCA_036391815.1 Rhodocyclaceae bacterium | reverse complement strand
CGAGCAGCAGGAAGGCGGCGCCGCTGGCGCTGGTGGCGATGAGCGCCAGGCCCCAGGCGAGGTCGAGCCAGTGCCAGGCGCGCGACTCGGCGGTCGGGCCGGGCCGGCCGGGAGCGGGGGCCGCGGTGGCGCGGGACGGACGAAAGGCGGAGATTTCCATGTCGGGACTTTTCGCCGGCTATGCCCGGCGGGGCCTGATGAGGTCCCGCCTGAGCCGATGGCGCTAGCCTAGTCCCAACGGTTTGACGGCGATGGATGTTCCGCCGTGCCGCGCTAGTCCGTTTGGTGCACCCGAATCCCGCGCCGTCAGAAGGTCAGGCGCGCGTTCAGGTTGATGACGTTGGCGGTGTAGTCGAGGCCGGCGAGGTTGGAGGTGCGCCTTTCGCGCTGTGCCGACAGCCCCACCGAGAGCGAGCGCAGCGGCGTCCAGGTCGCGGAGATCACGCCGGCATGCAGATGGTCGACGCGGCCGGCGAACAGCGCCAGCCCCGGCACCACGCCGGCATCGCCGAGGTATTCGCGGATGTTGCTCGACAGGGTCGCCGCGAAGCGCAGCTTGTCGCTGAACGCGTAGCTCGGCGTCGCCGAGATGCCCTTGACCAGCACGAAGCTGGTCTGCAGGTCCTCGGCCGAGGCGATGTCGCGCTGCGCGGTGAGGTTCAGCGAGGTCTTCGCGGTGGCCAGCCAGTCGTAGGCCAGGCGGAAGGTGCCGCCGCTGTAGTCGCGGCCGGAGAACTGCTCGTAGTCGCGGCGGATGTAGTCGACGCGCCCGGCCAGGTGCGACTTGCCGGTGACGGTCCAGTCGCCGATGGCGCCGATGCCGTGCTGGACGTAGTCGTTGCTCAGCAGCCCGCCGTTGAAGGGCTGCAGGTTCGGGTAGCGGCCGTTGTCCTGGCGCACGTCGACGCCGATGCTGTTGTTGGCCGCCGAGATGTAATTGACGCCGAGCTGCAGCGAGGTCAGGTTGATGTCCTGAACCTGGCGCGCCGCCAGTTCGTTGCGCTGGCGCATGTCGGAGGCGATCGCCTGCAGCTGCCAGCTCGGCGTCAGCATGAAGTTGGCGCTGCCGGAGAGGATGCCGGTGCGCAGCGGATCCGGCGCCGTGCTGCCGGTGAAGTTGAGGAACGACGCCAGCGTCTTGCTTTCCGTGTAGCCGAGGTTGCCGTTCCAGCGGTTGCCGGCCTGCCACAGCCAGTTCAGGTGGGCGTTGTGGTCGGTGCGGTCGAGCGCGCCGAAGCGGTTGTAGCGCACCTGGCTCCAGTCGGCGCCGGCCTGGAAGCGCTGGCGGCTGACGGGCGCGTCGAAATTGAAGCCCAGCGTGGTCGCGTGGTAGGTGTCGCCCTTGTCGGGCAGCGTCGGGTCGCTGTCGCCGAGCCGGAAGATGTTGCTCTCGTGGGTGATGCTCTCGCCGGCGAACACCTGCAGCCGGTCGTCGAGGAAAGCCGAGGCGGTGGACGCCTCGCCCAGCAGGGCCGCGGCGACGGCCAGGTAGAGCGCCGAGCGGCGGTTGCGCGCCGCTCCGTGTCGATTCGATTCCATGATGCTCCCGTCGGATGAGGGTGTCGGCATATGCCTTCTTGCATTGTCGCGAGCCGGCGCGGCGGCCGGAGCACGCGGATTATGCCGGAATATCCAATTTCAATTCCGTGTCGGCGTCATGGGAAAGGGCGAGCCTCAGCAAGACAGGATATGCAGGCTGAACGCCTTGCCCACCGCCTGGGCCCGGTTCTGCACGTTGAGCCGGCGCAGGATCTCCTGGACATGGTTCTTCACCGTCAGCGGGCTGATGCCGAGAATCAGCCCGATCTCGATGTTGCTCTTGCCCAGGTAGACCCACTTGAGGACCTCGCGCTCCCGCTCGGTCAGCAGCTCGCGCGCTGCGGCGTGCGCGTCCGAATTCGCGCCCGCCTCGCCCGACAGGCTCACCTTGGTGCGCACCCAGGCCGCATGCAGGAACGGCACCAGGATCTCGACCAGGCGCGCGCGGCGCGGGTTGTCGTCGCTCGCCGCGCCGGCGAAGAGGAAGAAGCTCGACATCCTGCCGCTGGTGTCGTGGGTGCCGTGGGCGACGATGCGGGTCGCGCCGATGCGCGCCAGTTCGCGCGCCAGCGCGCTGTCCGGCGCGCCGAGTTCCGCCGCGTCGCGCACCACCGGCTGGTAGAGCTTGTCCTCCCACTCCTTGACCAGCTTGTCGCCGAAGCCGGGCTCCTGGGCAAAGAGGCGGTCGAGCGGTTCCCCGTCGGACGCCGCGGTGGTGAAGGCCTCCACCAGCGCGGTGCGGCCTTCGCCGGCGCGCAGCGAGCACACCAGCACCTCGTGAGGCACCAGGTTCTGCAGCAGGCCCTGCGTCCAGCTGAACAGGTGATGCTTCGTATAGACGCGCAGCGAGGCCTCCATGTTGAGGACCACCGCCTCCAGCTCGGCCGCGTCCAGCGGGCCGCCGTCAGGCTGCGCCGGGGGGCAGGCATCCACGCAGCCCGGCAGCAGCGGCCGGATGGGTTCCTGCATCTTGGTGTCGTTCGCTTCCATTAACGCATCTCCGACGATTGGCATCGGCGCATGAATAGCAAGCGCGTGTGAAACGCATGTGAAGCGCGCGCGGCCGGCCTTCCGCGCATGCCCGCGCGGGGCCGCGATGGCCCCTGCGCCGTCCGGCCTAAGCCGAAGGGGCTAGCGAAGCGTCGCGGCGGTTCATCAGGGGCGCCAGCCGCGCCCAATAGATTTGCGCCATCGGGAGCGGCATGGCCGCCCCAACGACGGAATGCAGATGCTCAGCGCGAACCAATCATGGCAGGGGCTGCCGGCCAGCCCGCCCAGCACGGCGGCGGTGATCCGCAGGATCGCCACCCCGCTGGTCGCCATCGTCACGCTGGTCGCGGCTTGCCGGGCCTTCGCGGTGCCGCTGAGCGACGCCTACCTGACCCTGGCCCTGCTCGCCTTCTCGCTCACCTTCCCGGTCAGCATTCCGCGCCGCGACGGCGGCCTCGCCGCGCTGGCGCTCGACGTCCTGCTGCTGTGGCTGCTGGTGGTCGCGCTGCTGCTGCTGCTCGGCTGGACCACCCGCACGCTCGACGCCTTCGACCGGCGCGTGCTTTCGTCATGGATCGTCGCCACGCCAGCGGCGCTGGTCGCCGCCCACGCCATGCTGCCGCTGGTGCTCGGCCGGGTGATGACGGCCGAAGGCGTGCGTCGCGTCGCCGTGATCGCCGGCGGCGGACCGATGGCGCGGCGGCTGGCGCAGGACATCGGCCAGTCGCCGCACCTCGGCATCCGCGTGGCCGGCTACTTCGACGACCGCGGCCCCGCCCGGCTCGGCATCGCCGCCGCCGACGGCTGGCTCGGCGGCCTCGACCAGCTGGCCGAATACGCGCGCCGGCACCACGCCGGCCTCATCTACGTGAACCTGCCGATGACCGCCCAGCCGCGCATCCGCAAGCTGCTCGAAGACCTGCGCGACACCACGGCCTCGATCTACTTTGTGCCGGACCTGTTCCTGTTCGACCTGATCCAGGCGCGCCTCGACGCGGTGGGCGGCATTCCCGTCCTGGCGGTGTGCGAAACGCCGTTCTACGGCATCAACGCCATCGTCAAGCGCATCAGCGACCTGGTGCTGGCCGGCGCGATCCTGGTGCTGATCGCGCCGCTGATGCTGGCCATCGCCCTCGCCATCAAGGCCACCTCGCCCGGTCCGGTGCTGTTCACGCAGCGCCGCTACGGCCTCGACGGGGCCGAGATCGTCGTCTACAAGTTCCGCACCATGACGGTCTGCGAGGACGGCGCGGAGATCCGCCAGGCCACGCGCGACGACCCGCGCGTGACGAAGCTGGGCGCCTTCCTGCGCCGCACCTCGCTCGACGAGCTGCCGCAGTTCGTCAACGTGCTGCAGGGGCGCATGAGCGTGGTCGGCCCGCGCCCGCACGCCGTCGCCCACAACGAGATGTACCGCAAGCTGATCAGCGGCTACATGCTGCGCCACAAGGTCAAGCCCGGCATCACCGGCTGGGCCCAGGTCAACGGCCACCGCGGCGAGACCGCGACGCTCGACCGCATGCAGGCGCGCCTCGACTTCGACCTCGCCTACCTGCGCAACTGGTCGCTGTGGCTCGACCTGCGGATCGTCGCCAAGACGGTGTTCGTGGTGCTGCAGAAGCAGAACGCCTATTGAGGACCCCGATGAACATCCATCCCGTCATCCTGTGCGGCGGTGCCGGCACGCGGCTGTGGCCGCTGTCGCGCGACGCCAGTCCCAAACAGTTCCTGCCGCTGCTCGACGGCGGCAGCCCGTTCGCCGCGACGCTCAAGCGCCTGGAGCGCATCGCCACGGCGCGGCCGGCGCTGGTCGTCGCCAACGCCGAGCATCGCTTCGCCGTCGACGACGAGCTGCGGGCGGCCGGCGCCGCCGGCCACGAGATCATCCTCGAGCCCTGCGGCCGCGGCACTGCGCCGGCGGTGGCGGTCGCCGCGGTGCGGCTGCTGCGCGACGACCCGGAGGCGGCCATGCTGGTGCTGCCGGCCGACCACGACGTGCCCGACGCGCGCGCCTTCGCCGCCGCCGTGGCGCTGGGCGAGGCGGCGCTGGAGCGCGGCAAGCTGGTGGTGTTCGGCATGACGCCGACGCGCGCCGAGACCGGCTACGGCTACCTCGAGCGCGGCGAGCCGCTCGACGGCACCGAGGACTGCTACCGCGTCGCCAGCTTCGTCGAGAAGCCCGAACTGCAGATCGCCTGGCGCCTGGTCGGCAGCGGCCGCCATTACTGGAACAGCGGCATCTTCCTGTTCGGCGCCGCCCACTACCTGGCCGAGCTGGAGCGCTACGAGCCCGAGCTGGCCGCGGCCTGCCGCGCCGCCGCCGAAACGCTGGCGCCGCAGCAAGGCGGCCTGGCGCTCGAGCGCGCCGCCTTCGCGCGCTGCGCCGACGCCTCGGTCGACCGCGCCGTGCTGGAGAAGACCGACGCCGCCGCCATGGTGGCCGCCGCCTTCGACTGGTCGGATATCGGCTCCTGGCACGCGCTGTGGGAGCGCAGCGGCAAGGACGCCCAGGGCAACGTCACGCGTGGCGACGTCCAGTTGATCAACGTCGAGGACAGCTACGTCCATTCCACCCGCCGCGTGGTGGTCGGCATCGGCCTGCGCGACATGGTGGTGGTGGAGACCGACGACGCGCTGCTGGTCGCCTCGCGCGAGAGCGCGCAGGACGTCAAGGAGGCGGTGGAACTGCTGCGCACCCAGGACCGCGAGGAATGCCGCTCGCCGCACCGCGTGACGCGGCCGTGGGGCCACTACGAGGACATCGACGTCGGCGAACGCTTCCGAGTCAAGCGCATCACCGTCAATCCCGGCGGCCAGCTGTCGCTGCAGCTCCACCACCATCGCGCCGAGCACTGGGTGGTGGTGCGCGGCACCGCGCGGGTCACCTGCGGCGACGCCGTCACCCTGCTCGGCGAGAACCAGTCCACCTACATCCCGATGGGCGTCACGCATCGCCTCGAGAACCCTGGCAAGATCCCGCTCGAGGTGATCGAGACGCAGTCGGGCTCCTACCTGCGCGAGGACGACATCGTGCGGCTGCACGACGTCTACCAGCGCGCCTGAGACCGCCATGGCCCTATTCGTCTCCCCCTTGATGCGCCGCCTCTGCCTGGCTTGCGCCGTCCTCATGGTGTTCCTGCTGTTCTACCTGGGCGCCAAGCCGATCGCGGTCGACCTGTTCCCGGAACCGTGGGACAAGCTCGCGCACTTCGTCGCCTACGGCACCATCGCCGGCCTGCTCGCCCTCGGCGTCGCCGAGCGCAGCTCGACCAGCCTGATCCTGCTGGTCAGCCTGGTCGGCGCGCTCGACGAGTGGCACCAGGTGTACCTGCCCGGCCGCTCGTCCGACGTGACCGACTTCATCACCGACGTCGTCGCGGCCATCGTCGCCGTCACGCTGGTCGACTGGCTGCGCCTGCGCGGCCTGGTCGGCGAGGCGCGCTGCCGCTCATAGCGAGGGACCGATCATGTGTGGAATCGTCAGTGCCGTCTCGTCCCGCCGCGACGTGGTGCCCTTCCTGATCCAGGGACTCAAGCGCCTCGAGTACCGCGGCTACGACTCCGCCGGCGTCGCGGTGATCAACGGCCGGCTGCACCGCGTGCGCGCGCTGGGGCGGGTCGCCGACCTCGAGAGCAGCGTCTCGCGCGACGGGCTGGCCGGCGACATCGGCATCGGCCACACGCGCTGGGCCACGCACGGCGTGCCGTCGGAGCGCAACGCGCATCCCCACGTCTCGGGCGGCGTCTCGGTCGTGCACAACGGCATCATCGAGAACCACGAGGAGAAGCGCGCCGCCCTGCAGGCGCTCGGCTACCGCTTCAGTTCCGACACCGACACCGAGGTCATCGCGCATCTCGTGCATGCCCACCGCCGCGACGGCGGCTCGCTGTTCGACGCGGTGCGGCGCAGCGTCGCCGAACTGTCCGGCGCCTATGCCATCGCGGTGATCAGCGACAGCGACCCCGACGAGCTGGTGGTCGCCCGCAACGGCGCGCCGCTGCTGCTCGGCCTGGGCGACGGCGAGAACTACGCCGCCTCCGACGGCGCCGCGCTGGCGGCCGTGACGCGGCGGCTGGTGTATCTGGAGGACGGCGACTGCGCGCTGATCACGCGCGGCGGCGTGCGCATCGTGGACAGCCGCGGCAACGAGGCGCAGCGGCCGGTCAAGGCCTCGCAGATCACGCCGGAGTCGGTCGAGCTGGGCGGCTACCGCCACTACATGCAGAAGGAGATCTTCGAGCAGCCGACCGCGGTCGCCAACACCCTGGAACTGGCGACGGCCGGCAGCGCCGTCCCGCCGCAGCTGTTCGGCGCGCGCGCCGGCGAGCTGCTCGGCGCCTGCGATGCCGTGCTGATGATCGCCTGCGGCACCAGCTACCACGCCGCCATGGTGGCGCGCTACTGGCTGGAGGACATCGCCGGCATTCCCTGCGCCGTCGAGATCGCCAGCGAATACCGCTACCGCAGCCCGGCCGCCTTCGGACGCACCCTGGTGGTGACCATCTCGCAGTCCGGCGAGACCGCCGACACCATCGCCGCCCAGCACTATGCGATGTCGCGCGGCGGCGCCGCCAGCCTGTGCATCTGCAATGTCGCCGAATCCTCGCTGCTGCGCGCCTCCGACCTGCGCTTCCTGACGCGCGCCGGCCCCGAGATCGGCGTCGCCTCCACCAAGGCCTTCAGCACGCAGCTGGTCGGGCTGGCGCTGCTGACCCTCGTCATGGCCCGGCTCAAGGGCCGGCTGTCCGCCGAGCGCGAGAAGCAGCTGCTCGACGACCTGCGCTACCTGCCGGCCGCCATGTGCCGCATGCTCGAGCTGGAGCCGCGCATCGCCGAGTGGGCCGAGGCGCTGGCGCCGCGGCAGCACGCGCTGTTCGTCGGCCGCGGCGTGCATTACCCGATCGCCATGGAGGGCGCGCTCAAGCTCAAGGAGATCTCCTACATCCACGCCGAGGCCTACGCCGCGGGCGAGCTCAAGCACGGCCCGCTGGCGCTGGTCAGCCGCGACATGCCGGTGGTGGCGATCGCGCCGCGCGACGCCCTGATCGGCAAGATCAAGTCCAACCTCAGCGAGGTGCGCGCGCGCGGCGGGCAGCTCTACGTGCTGGCCGACCGCGACGCCAGCATCGACGAGGCCGACGACATCCACGTCATCCGCACGCCGGAATGCGGCGGCTTCCTGTCCCCGCTGCTGCACACCATCCCGCTGCAGTTGCTGGCCTACCACACGGCGGTCCGCCGCGACAACGACGTGGACAAGCCGCGCAACCTCGCCAAGTCGGTGACCGTCGAGTGAACGCCGCCAGCGCCGCCCAGCGCCTGGAGCTCGTGCTGGAAAGCATGGGCGACGGGCTGCTCGCCGTCGATGCCCAGTGGCGCATCGACCTCATCAACAGCGCCGGCGCGGCCCTGCTCGGCGGCGGGCGCGAGGATCTGCTGCAGCGCGATTTCCGCCACGGCTTCGAGATCGCGCTGATCGAGGCGGTGCGCCAGGTGATGGAGCGCCGCCAGCCGATGAGCTTCGAGCACTTCAGCAACGCCACCGGCCGCTGGCTCGACTACCGGCTGTCGCCGTCGCCGGACGGCGGCGTGGTGGTGTTCTTCGTAGACATCACGGAGCGCAAGCTGGCGGCCGAGCGCGCGCTGCTGGTCGCCCAGCACGACGCCCTCACCGGCCTGTCGAACCGCAAGCTGCTGCGCGAGGAGGCCGCGCGCATCCTCGCCGCGGCGCGGCGCCAGGGCCACAAGCTGGCCGTGCTGTTCCTCGACCTCGACCGCTTCAAGCCGATCAACGACACGCACGGCCACGAGGTCGGCGACAAGCTGCTGAAGGCGGTGGCGCGCCGCATCGGCCGCACGCTGCGGGCCGAGGACGCCATCGGCCGCATCGGCGGCGACGAGTTCGTCGCCGTGCTGGTCGGCATCCGCGACGACCAGGACGCCGCCCTGGTGGCGGCCAACCTGGTCGACACCATCGGCAAGCCCTACCGCGTGAACGGCCTCCCGCTCGACGTCGGCGTCAGCATCGGCATCAGCCTGTTCCCCGCCCACGGCGACACGGTGGACATGCTGTTCAAGCGCGCCGACGCCGCCATGTACGCGGCCAAGCGCGGCGGCCGCTCACGCTACGCCTTCTTCGCGCACGGTCCCGAGCCGGCGGGACTGCCCGCCGGCGACCCCAACCTGGCGGAGCGGCTGCGCGCGGCGCTGGCCGACGGCGAGTTCTCGCTCGATTTCCAGCCGGTGGTCTCGAGCGCCAGCGGCGCTGCCGTCGGCGCCGAGGCGCTGCTGCGCTGGCGCCAGCCGGACGGCAGCTACCTGCCGCCCGACGAGTTCCTGCCGCTGGCGGAGACCACCGGCCTGATCAACCCGATCGGCGACTGGCTGCTGCGGGAGGCGTGCAGCCAGCAGGTGCGCTGGGCCGCCGCCGGGCTCGGCGAGATCACCGTCGGCGTGACGCTCTCCGGCGTCCAGTTCCGCCAGCGCGGCCTGGCGCGCCGCGTCGCCGAGATCGCCGCCGAAAGCGGCCTCGCGCCGCGCCACCTGCTGCTCAATGTCAGCGAGGCGACCCTGACCGGCAACGTCGAGGACTCGCTGCGCGTGATCGGGGAGCTTCATGCCGCCGGCATGGCGGTGGCCATCAAGAACTTCGGCGCCGGCGAGTCGGACATCCGCGCGCTGAGCCGCCTGCCGGTAGACCGCCTGCGCGTCGACCGCTCGCTGCTGCACGGCAACGGCGACCGGCGCGGCAACGGCCACGCGGCCGCCGACGCCGTCATCAGCCTCGGCCATTCGCTGCGCCGCGAGGTGATGGCCGAGGGCGTCGAGGACGAGGCCGACCTGGAATACCTGCGGCTGCGGGGCGTCGAGTATTGCCAGGGCTACCTGCTCGGCGCGCCGATGCCCGCCGCCGACTTCGCCGCCTGGTGGTCGGCGCACCAGCGCGACGGTCGCGCGTCCCCGCCGCAGCGCGCCGCGCCCGCCGACGCGCATCCCCCGGGCTGAGCCGCTCTGCTACCATTGCCGTCCGCATATGCAGCGGTCAATTGGAGCGGCAGGACAAAAATGAAGGCGCAATTCGAGGTCGATGCCCCAGTCGAGGTCACCTATATCCTGCGCGAACTGATCAGGACGCGCGAGCTGCTGACCGCCTCCTTCAACCAGGGGCGCGACAGCATGGCGACGCTGCTGCTGGACGCCGACCGCGACCGCAACATCGTGGTGTTCGACGGCTCCAGCGATGCCGCCATCAACCGCTCCATCGTCGCCGCTTCGCACGTGGGCTTCACCGGCAGCCTGCGCGGCGCCAGGATCGAGTTCTTCTCGGTCGGCGCCAAGGAAATGGCGTACCGCGGCGCCCCGGCCCTCGCCGTCAGGTTCCCCGCGGTCGTCAAGCGCTTCCAGAACCGCGAGGCCTTCCGCGTCAAGACCATCACCGCGTCATGCACGCTGCCGGTGCCCGGACGCGGCTACATCACGGTGCCGGTGCAGGAGATGAGCGTGGGCGGCTCGCTGCTGATGGTGGACAGCGCGGCCGATTCCTTCCACCTCGGCCAGACCCTCGATTGCCAGTTCAAGCTCGGCGGCCAGGGCGCGCTGCGCTGCCGCGTCGAGGTGCGCGGCTTCAAGCGCGTCGGCCGCGCGATGGGCATGGGCTGCCGCTTCGTCTCGCTGTCGCGCTCGGACGAGGCCGCCATTGCCCGCTTCGTGGCGCAGGAGGAGCGCGACTCCATCACCAAGGGCGGCTTCCGGCTCTAGCCCCCGGCGTGCGCTACATCGCGCACTCCCCTTGCTTGCCTTTGCCGATGCCCTGCCCCGAGCCCTTGTTCTGGCTGATGCTGGTCGGCATGGTGACGCGGATGCCCTCCTGCGGCGGCACCGTCATCGGCGCCGTATTCGGACTGGCGACGAAGCCGAACTGGCCGGCGCTCAACTGCACCTGGCCGGCGCCGTTGCGCACCACGATGGCGCCGTCGGCGACGTCGAGGTGCAAGCCGTTGGCCGGCGGCCGGCCGCTGGTGGTCTGCACGCTGCCGCAGTCGTTCTGGCACATCAGCGCGCCGAAGTGGGTGCCGCGGATGCCGATGGTGGCGGTCGGCGTGTTGAAGTTCACCTTGTCGTGGTTGCGTTTGCCGAGCAGCCCGGTGACCGCACGCAGGCCGCCCTTCAGCATCGCCAGCGCAAAGTTGTCCTGCTCGGGCTTGGCGGCGACGTAGGCGTACTTCTCGATCTTGATCTGCGTGCCGGGACGCATGACGATCTCGGCGCCGTCGACGAACTTGATGCGCGCGTAGGTGTCGGCCTCCGTGGTCAGCAGGTCGCCTTGGGCGACCTCGGACCGCACCGAGAGGACCTTGGTGCTGCCGTCAGGGCGCTTGACGGACAGGATGCCCGCCAGGTGCGTGACGGTGCCGGCGGTCTCGGCCTGCGCCCAGCCGGCCAGGCCGAGGGCCAGGATCAGGAGGAGCGCGGCGCTACGCATTGCACTTGCCGAGCCGCTTGTTCTGGGGCTTGTCTTCATGCTTTTCCTCTTCCTTCGAATCCGCCGTCTTCTTGTCGGACTTGCCCTGGCCATTGCCGCCCGATGCGTCCGCCTTGTCCGATCCGCCGCTGTCGCCCGCCGCGCTGCCGCTGCCCGATGTCGTCGAGCCGGAGGCGCTGCCGCCGGACGCACCGCCGGTCGAAGCGGAACCCGTGTCGGAGCCGCCGAAGGTGTCCGGCGTGCCGCCGATGGTCTGGGTGCCGAGCGAGCTCAGCGAACCGCTGCCGCCCGAAGTGTCGGTGCTCGGCGGCGGGATGCTGGCGACGGTCGTGGTGGTGCCCGAGCTGAGGCTAGCGCTGGCGCTGGTCGTGCTGCTGGTGATGCTGTTGAGCACGGAACTCGACACCGCGCTGTTGACCGGCGTCTGGCCGTAGTCGATGTTCAGCCCGGTCGCCTCCAGCGCCAGCGCCGCGCCGCCGCGGAAGAAGCCGCTGCCCGATCCCGTCGTGGTGGTCGGCATGCCGTCGATGACGACGCCGCCGGTGGCCAGCAGCGGGAAGAACA
>DASVZD010000248.1:0-3405 GCA_036391815.1 Rhodocyclaceae bacterium | reverse complement strand
AGATGAAGCGCATCAGCACCAGGCTCATGTCGTCGTTCTTAAGCAGTTGTTTCCAAAGCGTTTTTGTGAACTCCGCGCCGAGCTCCTCCTGCTGGAACTCCCAGACGACCGCCTGGGTGCCGTCGCTGATGAACATGTCGCGGAAGGCCTGCGGCTCGGAAAGCAGCCGGCGCTGCAGCAGCGCCAGCTGCTTCTGGTAGATGCCGACGGCCTCCGACTGTTCGAGCTCGGAGAGCTGGGAGCGCGTCGCCTCCAGCGCGTTGCTGGCGTGGAGGTAGCGCTGCAGGTCCTCGTGGCCGGGATTAGGCGATGTCATGGATGATCTCCGCGTCGCAGTTGGCCGCCACCTTCTTGATGCGCGTTCGCAGCTCTGGCGTGTCCTTGACGCGCTCGAGCGCGCCCGCGATCAGGTTGCCGACTTCCTTTGCCTGCCCGTCGACCACGATGCGGGTCTTCTCGAACAGCTCGGAAAGGTCCTGGTAGCAGGTTTTGCAGTTGGTGCACTTGGCCTGGTCGCCGGCATCGAAGGTCAGCAGGCCGCCGCCCGCCGGCGCGGCCGCGGCAGGCGCCGCCGCGGCGGGTGCCGCCAGTCCGAAGCCGGCCATCGGCACGAAGCCGGCGGCGAGCGGGGCCTTCGACGAAGCGGCCAGCTCGGACATCGAGCGGGCGATGGCGTCGATCGACGATTCGCGCGCCTTCATCGCTTCCTCGTACTGCGCGCGCAGGCTTTCGATGCCGGCGCGGTGCGAGGCGTCGAGCTTGCTGACCTGGTAGCCGCCGAGGTACTGCAGCAGGTGCCAGTACTTGCGGCGCTCTTCGACCAGCTCGACGATCACCGGCGACACGCTGAGGCGGACCAGGCGCTTCTTGGCGTCGACCGACCAGATGAAAGGCGTGCGTCCTTCGCGGTCGGCGGGCACCATGTCGATGTAGGCGTCGATCGGGGTGGCGTCCGGGACGTCGGCGGAGAGGCGCTTGAAGTGCTTCTTGAAGCGGTTCTCCTCGAGCGCGAAGTGCGCGGGCGTCAGCGGCATCTCCATCAGTGCGACCTTGCCGTCCTCGTCGAGATATTCGAGCGTGGTGCTGGTCCACGTCTTGTCCGGATCGGGGTTGCCGTCGAGCACGAACCAGTCGTGCAGCGTCTTGCCGCGGCGCGGATCATGCACGAAGACGGGGTTCATGCGGCTCTGCACGGCCATCAGGGCATGCGAGTAGGAGGCATCGTCGCCGATGCCGTGCTCCGGCTGGCAGGGCGTATAGACGTCGAAGACGGCCGGCGAGTCGCGGTAGGTCAGGAACTCGAGCGCGTTCTTCAGGTAGTGGCCCTGCAGCGCGGTGCTGGTCGAGCAGACGAACACGTTGGGGTGGAACGAGGCGATCAGGCCCAGCTCCTTGCGGTGCTCATGCTTGCCGGTGTGCAGCGCGCCGATGCGCGCAAGGTCCGAGTCCTGGCCGACGAAGCTGGCCGACGAGGCCTGGCCGCCGGTGTTCGAGTAGACGCCGGTGTTGAGCACCAGCACCTTGAGCGGCGTGTCGGTGACGAGGATGCGCGACAGCGCGCCGAAACCGATGTCGTAGGTCGCGCCGTCGCCGCCGATGGTCATCACCGTCGGCATCAGGTCGAGCTCGTCGGCGGTGAACTGGCTCCACGACAGGTTGCGGAACTGCTTCTCGTGCACCTCGGGATCAAAGGCATCGTCGAGCTCGAGGCGCGCCGTGCGCAACGCGCGGATGTCCTCCACCGCGGACGCCGTGATGCCTTCGAACAGGCCCTTGGCGAGCGGCTGGGCGTCCTGGAACAGGCTGTTCACCCACGGATCGTTGTAGCAGTTGAACGGGAAGGTCGAGGCATAGACGCTGCTGCAGCCGGTCGAGTTGGCGATCACGGCGCCGGCCGGGCCGTTGCCGGTGGGGCCGCTCTCGAACAGGTAGAGACGCTTGGACAGCTGCTCGATGGTCCTGACGATGCGGTCGCGGCGCTCGTTGTCCTGCTTGGTGACGAGCGTCGACTGCTTGAAGTTGAGGCGCTCGATCAGGCCTTCCAGTTCGCGGATGTGGTCGCGGCGGCGGCGCTCGAAGATGGCGCGGTTGGTGCCGAGCATCAGGCGGATGGCGGTGACCTCGCCGCAGCCGCGGCAGGCGCCGTGGCCGCCGTTGGTGGCGTAGTAATTGGTGCGGTCGAGCATCAGGCGCTTGATCTCGCCGTCGGCCTTGGTGGCGCCGTCGGTGAAGCGCGCCGGCGTGTTCGGCATCCTGCTCATGAACTCGAAGCGTGCCTGCAGCGTCTCCAGGAGCGCGTTGTCCTGGTCCTTGGCCGCGAGGGCGCCGGGGCCGCATACCGCGACGCATTCGAGGCAGCCGGTGCACTTCCACGGGTCGACGTTGACGGCGTAGAGGCCGCCGCTGCCCGGGTTGCTCTTCTCCATGGCGTCGAAGAACGGACGGGTCTTGGCGACCGGGTAGGCGGCGAGCGCCTCGGCGACCTTGCCGAAGTTTTTCAGCACCGTGACCTTGTCGGTGTCGAGCATGGTGGCCGCTTCGGCCACCATCTCGCCGAGCGGGCGCGGCTCCTTGCTCTGGCGGTACATCTCGCGCACCGCTTCGGACAGCGCATAGACGTGGCCGCGCATGGCCTCCTTCTGGGTCTCGGCGACGTCGATTCCGCGGATGGCGGTGGTGAGCAGTTCGTGGATGTCGTGGACGTTGTTGGGGATCGCGGCGTCCGGGCAGACCAGCGTGCATTCCATGCAGCCGGTGCAGGTCTCGGCGCTGAACACCGGCACGGTGCGGCGGAACAGGCCCTTGTCCTTCATGGCGGAGGTGCCGGCCGGCATGAACAGGCCCGTGCCCGGGATCACCGGGGCGTCGGCGATGGTGCCCTCGCGGAACGGCCCGGCGACGATCTCGTCGTAGTAGCCGCGGTCGCCGAAGCCGCTGCTCTCGATGCAGCTGCCGGCGCGGCACATCGAGGCGGAGATGGCGACGCCGCGGAAGCTGCCGGTCTTGGCGGCGGCTTCGGCCTTGGTGAAGGCGGCGGAATCGTAGTTGACCTTGTGCGTGGCCTCGATGCCCTCGCGGATCACCGCCATGTTGCCCTCGACGACGGCGACGCCCTTGCTGCCGAACTTCTTGGAGATCTGCGCCTTGATCTTCTCGAGGATGGCGTCGTTGGAAGCGCCCGCGGCGACGCGGTCGACGTGGCCGGCCACGGCGCCGATGAAGGCGATGCCCATCATGCGCGTCTCGAGTTCCGGCGTCGGCGCGTGCTTCTTCGCCACGGCGAAGGCGTCGACGATGTAGAAGCGGATCTTCTTTTCGCGGATGGTCTTGCGCGCCTTCTCGGGCAGCTCGGCCCAGAGTTCCTCGGCCGACAGGTCAGTCTGCATGATGAAGGTGCCGCCGGCG
>DASVZD010000247.1:0-2701 GCA_036391815.1 Rhodocyclaceae bacterium | reverse complement strand
TTGAAGTGGTCGATGTCCAGCATCATCAGCGAGAACGGCTTGCCGTAGCGCTGGGTGCGCGCCAGTTCGGCTTCGGCGAGTTCGAGGAAGTGGCGGCGATTCGCCAGTTCCGTGAGGAAGTCGGTGTGCGCCTGCCGCTCGAGTTCCTGCTGCACGGCCCAGCGCTCGGTGATGTCGCTGAAGTTCACCAGGCGATGGTTGCCGACCCAGGAGGCGCTGACGATGACTTGGCGCACGCTGCCGTCCTTGCAGGCGATCGGCGCCTCCAGCGACGGCGGGGTGCTGCCGACGGCGCGGCAGGCATCGACCTGGCGCGCCCAGGGCGCGACGGCTTCGCGGCGGAAGGCCTCGTCCGGGAAGGCCAGGTGGTACAGGTGGTCGAGCGTCGGGATGTCGGCGAGGACATAGCCGAACAGGCCGGTGAACCGGTTGTTGATGTACTGGATTTCACCCGCGGCGTCGGACCATCCGATGCCGACCGGCGAGGCGTCGAGGATCGCCTGCAGGTCGATTCCGGCCAGGGGGGTGAAGCGATTCGCCATCGTTGCTCCCGCATGCCATATGGGCGGGACGCCAGCCCGGTATCCAGGCTAGCACCGATTGGCGCCGGCAGGCCGGACGATCGTCGGGGACGGGCGGCGCGGCGCGGTCAGGCGCCGCCGCGCTCGCGGTCGCGCACCAGCTTGTACTCGATGGCGTCGACCAGCGCCAGCCAGGAGGCATTGATGATGTCGGTGGAGACGCCGATGGTCGTCCAGTGCTCGTGGCGGTCGGACGACTCGATCAGCACGCGCACCTTGGCGGCGGAAGCCATGTCGGAGTCGAGCACGCGCACCTTGAAGTCGGTGAGCTTCATCTCCCGGATGGCGGGGTAGAAGCGCTCGAGCGCCTTGCGCACGGCCTTGTCGAGCGCGTTGACCGGGCCGTCGCCCTCGGCGGCGGTGATCTCCTCCATGTCGCCGACGCGGATCTTGATCATGGCGGACGAGTTGGCGGCGGTGACGGCCGGCTCGGTGACGATCACCTTGAAGTCCTTCAGCTCGAAGAAGGGCTGGTACTTGCCGAGCTCCTTGCGCACGATCAGCGAGAAGGAACTCTCGGCGGTCTCGAACTGGTAGCCGTCGTGCTCGAGCTGCTTGAGCCGGTCCATGATGCGCTGGGTTTGGGGCGAGTCACGCGTGATGGTCGGGTCGATGGCGTTGATGGTGGCCAGCAGGGTGCTGCGGCCGGCCACTTCGGACATCAGGATGGTGCGGCGGTTGCCGACCCGCTCGGGATCGATGTGCTCGTAGGCGGTGGGCGCCTTGTTGACCGCGTCGATGTGCATGCCGCCCTTGTGGGCGAAGGCGTGGCTGCCGACGAAGGGCTGCTTGTCGTTGGGCGCCAGGTTGGCGATTTCGCTGACGTAGCGGGCCAGCGAGGTCAGCCTCGGCAGGCTGTCGGCCGGCAGGCAGTCGTAGCCGAGCTTGATCTGCAGGTTGGGCACGATCGAGCAGAGGTTGGCGTTGCCGCAGCGCTCGCCGATGCCGTTGATGGTGCCCTGCACCTGGGTGGCGCCGGCGCGCACGGCGGCCAGCGAGTTGGCCACCGCCATCTCGCCGTCGTTGTGGCAATGAATGCCGACCGCGGCGTCGAAGCGGGCCGTGACGGCGCGGGTGATTTCGAAGATCTCCTCGGGGAAGCTGCCGCCGTTGGTGTCGCACAGGCACAGGCTGTCGGCGCCGGCATCGGCGGCGGCCGCCAGCGTCCGCATGGCGTAGCCGGCGTTGGCCTTGTAGCCGTCGAAGAAATGTTCGGCGTCGAAGACGACTTCCAGGCCCTGCTTCTTGAGGTAGCGGATGGTGTCGCCGATCATGCGCAGGTTTTCCTGCAGGGTGGTGCGCAGGATGTCGGTGACGTGGAAATCCCAGCTCTTGCCGAAGATGGCGATCGCCTGGGTGCCGGCCTGGACCAGCGAACGGATGTTGGCGTCGTCGGCCGGGGAAGCGCCGACCTTGCAGGTGCTGCCGAAGGCGATGATCCTGGCGTTGTTGAGCTTCAGCCGGCCGACGCGGGCGAAGAACTCCAGGTCCTTGGGGTTCGAGCCGGGGTTGCCGGCCTCGATGTAGCGGATGCCGAGGGCGTCCAGCTGCTCGACGATCTTGAGCTTGTCCTCGACCGAGTAGGAAATGCCTTGCGCCTGCGCGCCGTCCCGCAATGTGGAATCGTAAATGGCGATCTTCGTCACGTCTGCCTGCTCCTGCCGCGATCCGCCGGTTCCGGCCATGCGCGGATCGATAATTTCAATGGGGCGAAGAATACCCTATGCGGACGTGCCTTTCGATGGGAGTCCCCCCGGAAAGGGCGCTGGCCGGGTGCCCGGAAACCCGGGATGGCGGGTATTTCCGGCCCATAAGTAGGGACATGTGTAGGCTTTAATTCCTATTACGGCTTAGGTATAATCCGACGCTTTTCGGGTGTCGTCTTTTGAACCTTCAGGGAACCAATCATGAGTTGTGACGAGAAAGTGGATTGCGGTCGGCGTCGCCTGATCGTTGCCACGGCGACAGCGGGAGGCGTTGCCGGGGTTGCGGCGGCGGTGCCGTTTCTGGCGAGCCTCGCGCCGTCCGAGCGGGCGAAGTCCGCGGGAGCGCCGGTGGAAGTCGATATCAGCAAGCTGCCCCCCGGCCAGATGATGACCGTCGAGTGGCGCGGCAAGCCG
>DASVZD010000246.1:0-7712 GCA_036391815.1 Rhodocyclaceae bacterium | reverse complement strand
CATGCTGCGCCGCGCCGCCGACCTGCTTGCGGAGCGCCGGCGCGAACTGGCCGCGCTGGAGCTGCTGAGCGTGGGCAAGAACCGCCGCGAAGCCGATGCCGACGTCGCCGAGGCCGTCGACTACCTGCGCTACTACGCCGCGGAGGCCGAACGGCTGGCCGGCTGGCACACCACGCGCGACTTCCCGGGCGAGCGCAATGCGCTGGCGCACGAACCGCTCGGCGTCGCGCTCGCCATCGCGCCGTGGAATTTCCCGCTGGCGATCCTCGCCGGCATGTCGTCCGCGGCGCTGGCAGCCGGCAACTGCGCGCTCATCAAGCCGGCCCAGCCCGGGCTGCTGGTGGGCTTCGAGTACCGGCGCGCACTGGTCGACGCCGGCGTGCCGCCCGAGGCCTGCCCGCTGCTCGCCGCGCCCGGCGCGGTGGCGGGTCGCCTGGTCGCCCATCCCGACGTCGACCTCGTCGCCTTCACGGGATCGCGCGACGTCGGGCTCGCCATCCTGCATGCCGCCCACACGCCCGTCGCCGGACAGCGCCACGTCAAGCGCGTGGTCTGCGAAATGGGCGGCAAGAACGCCATCGTGGTGGACGACGATGCCGACCTCGACGATGCCATCGCCGGCATCATCGCCTCCGCCTTCGGCTATGCCGGCCAGAAATGCTCGGCGTGCTCGCGGGTCATCGCCGTCGCCGGCGTGCACGACCGCCTGGTGGCGCGGCTGGCAGAGGCCGCCGAAGCCCTGCCCTGGGGTCCGCCCGAGGATCCATCCTGTCCTTTCGGCCCGCTGGTCGACGAGGCGGCGCAGCGCAAGGCGCTCGGCTACCTCGAGGTCGGGCGCCAAGAGGGCCGCCTGGTCTGGCAGGGCCGCGTCCCGGCGCGCGGCTGGTACGTGGCGCCCGCCCTGTTCGCCGGCATCGAGCCGCATCACCGGCTGGCGCGCGAGGAGATCTTCGCGCCCATCGTCGCCATCCTGAAGGCGCCCGATTTCGCGGCGGCGCTCGCCATGGCGCAGGATTCCGACTACGCGCTGACCGGCGGCGTCTATTCGCGCCTGCCCGACCACCTGGCGCTGGCCGAGGCGCATTACCGCGTCGGCAACCTCTACTTGAACCGCCGCATCACCGGCGCCCGCGTCGGCATCCAGCCCTTCGGCGGGCCGGCGCTGTCCGGCACCGGCATCCAGGCCGGCGGCCCCGATTACCTCAAGCAGTTCCTGTGGACGCGCGTGGTCAGCGTGAATTCGATGCGCCACGGGATGGTCGCCGGCCTAGCCGAAAGCCAGGCGCCGCAGGGGTTTTGATGCGCCGCAGCGCCAGGACCCGGTAGTCAAATTATCGGCAATTCGGTATTACCGGTCGATTGGTCTATACATAAGATCGTTCCATCTGTGTGACGAGCCCAGCCGCTCGGCGGGGAGCCGGACGTACATGTCCAACGAACCAGGGAACCCGAACATGGCGACAATCGACCAGGCGGCATTGGATGCCCGCGGCCAGGGCCCTTGCGGCGCGCTCGTGCTCGACGGCCGCGGCGTCATCGTCAAATGCAGCGACTCGGCCGTGCAGATGTTCGGCGGCCAGCCGCACGATCTCGAGGGGGGGCCGATCTCCACCTTCGTCACCAACCTGATGTCGAGCGACGCCTCGCCGAGCTACAACGCGCGCCACGTCGATTACCTGAGCAAGTCGGGCGACTGGCGCCGCTTCCAGGCGGTCGACGTGCACGGCCGCCGCTTCCCGGTCGAGATCGCGATGTCGCGCCTGGCGACCGAGGGACACCAGTTCCTCCTATTGAATCTTCGCGTGCCGACCGCATCCTGAATGCAGGTCGCATGGTTAACCCTTGCCACTTGAAGAAGGAGACCATCATGGCAAACATCACCCGCTTCGATCCGTTCTCTGAACTGGCCCGCTTCGAGCCTTTTTCCGACGACTTCTTCCGCGGCTTCGCGCTGCGGCCGTTCTTCCGCGGCGGCGAGATCGAGCCGCAGGTGCGGCTGGACGTCAAGGAAGACGACAAGGCCTACACGGTGAAGGCCGACATCCCCGGCGTGAAGAAGGAAGACATCAAGGTCTCGGTCGACGGCAACGTCGTTTCCATCAGCGCCGAGGTGAAGCAGGAAAAGGAAGAGAAAGAAGGCAAGCGCGTCGTGCGCAGCGAACGCTACTACGGATCCGTGTCGCGCAGCTTCTCGCTGGCGCAGGAGGTCGACCAATCGGGCGCCCAGGCGAAGTACAACGACGGCGTGCTTGAGCTGACGCTGCCGAAGAAGGCGGGGGCAGCCAAGAAGACGATCGCGGTTTCGTAGTAAGGCGCACCGCGACGCTCGTGCCGACGGGGCGCCCTGCCGCGCTCCGTGTCCCCCGGCGGACAAAAGCGATAAGGCGCCGGCCTCTTGATGTTCGGCGCCGGGGGACACGAAGCGTCGGCGGCCCCCCGTCGCCCTCGGCGGTTACAGCCCGCCTCTAAGGACACACCGCGGGCAGCGCGTTCAGCCCCTCGCTCTCGCGGCTGAAGCTCGCGCGCCGCGCATCGCCATCCGCGATGCGCACCACGTAGATGCTGTCGTAATCCCCGTCCTGCCACTCCGGCACGTCGAGCGGATTGGCACCCAGGCGCGAAAGCAGGTAGCGGGCGAGGTTCTCGCCCCAGTGGTGTTCCCAGCCGACGACGTAGGTCCCGGGCCCCGCGTGGAGGATTTGTTCCGCCATGTCCGGCACGTCGGTCATGCCCCACTGGAGGTTGACCGGCATGCCGGCGCGGACTGCCAGCGGCTCCACCGTGGCCAGGGGGCGCACGTAGGCGTAGGGCACGCCGTGATCCTTCTTGAGCTGCGCCGGATTGGGCGCGTAGATCGCCGCCGGCTTGCCGTAGCGCGACAGCAGCACCGGCGCCAGCGCCAGCGCGCGGTTCAGTCCCTGGCAGGTCAGCTGTCCGAGTCCCTGTGCCGGCTTCTCGGCGTGGCGGACGATGACCACGGTGGTATCGGCGTGCGCGACGCCGAAGCCGAGGAGCGCCGCAACGGCGGCCAACTGCTTCCAGAATTTCACGGCATGTCTTTCCACGACGACGGGGCGCCATGATAGCGCGATGGCTGCCGGCGCCGCGCGGCAGAACCATTGGGCGCTGCGCGCGGTCCAACGATTACCTTTTGGAAAAGGGGTCGTGTCATGCCTGAAGTCGACGCAGCGCGTCCGATTCGCGTGATCGGCGTGGCGAGCGGCCTGGGCGCGCCCGCGTGGGCCAACGCGGGGTGTGCGGCCGGGCCGGAAACCTTGCACCGGGCCGGTCTGGTTTCCGCCGCCAGGCGCAACGGCAACGAATGCAGCTGGCAGGAGACGCTGGCGCCGCCCGACGGTCCGGTGGCGCGGGCGCTGCCTGCGCTGCTGGAGACGCTGTCGGAGCGCGTCGCCGCCGCGGTTGCCGCCGGCCATCTGCCCGTCGTGATCGGCGGAGACCAGTCGATCGCCCCGGGAACCTGGCGCGGAGCGGCGCGCGCCATCGCCCGGCGCTCGCCCGGAGAGTTCGGGCTGCTGTGGATCGACGCGCACCCCGACGTCCACGCGCGCGCCGCCGGAAGCGCGGGCAACCTGCATACGATGCCGGTCGCGGCGCTGCTCGGCATCCATGTCCCGGGGCTGTGCGACCTCGACGCGGCGCACCTCCATGCGCGCAACCTGATCATCGTCGGCATGCGCAATGCCGATCCCGACGAGGAGAGGCTGCTGCGCCGTCTCGGCGTCAAGGTGTACGACAAGGCGGAGATCGACCGCCGCGGCCTGCACGCCGTGATCGACGAAGCGGTGCGGCGGCTGGTCGCCGGGACGGCGGCCTTCGGCATCAGCGTCGACCTCGACGTCGTCGATCCCGCGGATGCGCCCGGCATCAGCACGCCCTCTTCCTACGGCGTCGCCGGCGCGGAGCTGTGCCAGGCGCTGCAGGGCGTGTGCCAGGAACCCCGGCTGGCCGCCCTCGAGATCGCCGAATTCAATGCCGCCCACGACATCGACGGGCGCACTGCCCGGCTGGCGCTGGCGCTCGTCGAAGCCGCGACGGCGCGCGGTTCGCGCGTGCTGCGCGAGTGGGAGCACGACTACGGCGCGCACAACTATGCGCCGCTGGCGCCGGTGCTGGCGCGCGGCGAGGGCTGCTACGTGTGGGACGTCGACGGCCATCGCTATCTCGACATGATGTCGGCCTACTCGGCGGTCAGCTTCGGCCATGCCCATCCGCGCCTGGTGAACGCCCTGGCGCAGCAGGCGGGACGGCTGGCGGTGACGTCGCGCGCCTATCACAACGACCGCCTGCCGATCCTGCTGCGCCGGCTGCACGAGCTGCTCGGCTACGACGCGGCGCTGCCGGTGAACACCGGGCTCGAGGCGGTCGAGACCGCCATCAAGGCTTCGCGCAAGTGGGCCTACCGCGTCAAGGGCGTGCCGGCCGGCATGGCGGAGATCATCGGCTGCGAAGGCAACTTCCACGGCCGCTCGACCACCATCGTCGGGCTGTCGTCGGTCGAGCAGTACCGCGACGGCTTCGGCCCCTTCCCGCCCGGCCTCAAGCGCGTGCCCTTCGGCGACGTCGCGGCGCTCGAGGCCGCCATCACCGACAACACCGCGGCCTTCCTGGTGGAACCGATCCAGGGAGAGGGCGGCATCGTGGTGCCGCCGACCGGCTACCTGGCCGGCTGCGCCGAGGTGTGCCGGCGCCGCAACGTCCTGCTGGTCTGCGACGAGGTGCAAACCGGCCTCGGCAGGACCGGCCGGCTGCTGGCGTGCGAGCACGAGGGCGTGCGGCCGGACGGCGTGATCCTCGGCAAAGCGCTGGGCGGCGGGCTGCTGCCCATTTCGGCCTTCCTCGCCGATCGCAGGGTGATGGACGTCTTCGCGCCCGGCGACCACGGCAGCACCTTCGGCGGCAATCCGCTCGCAGCCACCGTGGCGCTCGAGGCCTTGAACATCCTGACCGACGAGAACCTCGCCGCCCGCTCGGCCGAACTCGGCGACCACCTGCAGGACCGGCTGCGCCGCATCGGCAGCCCGCTGATCCGCGACGTGCGCGGCCGCGGCCTGTTCGTCGGGCTCGAGCTCGACGGCCGCTACACCGACGCCCGCCACGTGTGCGGCAAGCTGCTGGCGCGCGGCGTGCTGACCATGGACACGCGCCGCACGGTGCTGCGGCTGGCGCCGCCGCTCACCATCGGGCGCGCGCAGATCGACGATGCCGTCCAGGCCATCGCCGGCGCGCTCGACGAGGTCGAGCAGGAGTTGCCGCGCGCCGCGTGAGACGGAACAGCCATGGACATGCCCGCCCGCATCGCCGCCCTGTCCCCCGTGCTGCGCGCCACGCAGTTCGCCGCGCGCAAGCACCGCATGCAGCGGCGGCGCGACGCGGACGCCACGCCCTACATCAACCATCCTATCGAACTGGCCGTGCTGCTCGCGGAGGTGCACGTCGACGATCCCGTGGTGCTCTGCGCGGCGCTGCTGCACGACACCGTCGAGGATACCGAGACCACCTTCGAGGAACTTGCCGCCGCCTTCGGCGACGAAGTGGCCGAGGTGGTGCGCGAGGTCACCGACGACCAGTCGCTGTCCAAGGCGGAACGCAAGCGGCTGCAGATCGAGCATGCACCGCGCATCTCGCGGCGCGCCAAGCTGGTCAAGCTGGCGGACAAGATCTGCAACCTGCGCGACATCGACGGCGCGCCGCCGGTCGGCTGGAGCGCCGAACGCAAGGACGAATATGTCGCCTGGGCCACACAGGTTGTCTCCGGTCTGCGCGGTGTGCATCCTGAACTCGAACGGATCTTCGACGACATCGTGCGCCGCTGGTCCGCGCACCGGCGGGCTTGCCGGACGGACGAAAGCGGGTTCGCCAGGAATGGTTCCTAGGCCGTTCGGACAAGTTCCGCAGCCGGCCCAAATTATTCGCAATCTTTTTGCCCCGACATACTCCAACAGGGGGGCTAGGGGCTTAGAGCCGTTGCCAGGACAAAGGAGGAAATGACCATGACCCTACTTGCGCGCTATCGCAGCCGCTACGAAGCGGCGCAGGAAGAGGAGCTGTCCGTGCAGGAATACCTCGACCTGTGCCGCACCGATCGCATGGCGTACGCCACGGTTGCGGAACGCCTGCTCGCCGCCATCGGCGAGCCGAAGGTGGTGGACACGCGCCACGACCCGCGCCTGTCGCGCATCTTCGCCAACAAGGTGATCCGCATGTATCCGGCGTTCCCGGACTTCTACGGCATGGAGGAAGTGATCGAGAACATCGTCGCCTACGTGCGCCACGCCGCGCAGGGGCTCGAGGAAAAGAAGCAGATCCTCTACCTGCTGGGTCCCGTCGGCGGCGGCAAGTCGTCGCTGGCCGAGCAGCTCAAGTACCTGATGGAGAGGATCCCGTTCTACGCCATCAAGGACTCGCCGGTGCACGAGTCGCCGCTCGGGCTGTTCCGCCGCGAGGAGGACGGGCCGCTGCTGGAGGAGGACTACGGCATCCCGCAGCGCTACCTCACCAACATCATGTCGCCGTGGGCGGTCAAGCGCCTGCACGAGTTCAACGGCGACATCTCGAAGTTCCGCGTCGTCAAGCTCAACCCGTCCGTGCTGCGCCAGGTCGCCATCGCCAAGACCGAGCCGGGCGACGAGAACAACCAGGACATCTCCTCGCTGGTCGGCAAGATCGACATCCGCAAGCTCGAGGACTATTCGCAGGACGACCCGGACGCCTACAGCTACTCGGGCGGCCTGTGCCTGGCCAACCGCGGCCTGCTGGAATTCGTCGAGATGTTCAAGGCGCCGATCAAGGTGCTGCATCCGCTGCTGACCGCCACCCAGGAAGGCAACTACAAGGGCACCGAAGGCTTCGGCGCCATCCCCTTCGACGGCATGATCCTGGCGCACTCGAACGAGGCGGAGTGGCAGGCCTTCAAGAACAACCGCAACAACGAGGCCTTCCTCGACCGCATCTTCATCGTCAAGGTGCCGTACTGCCTGCGCGTCTCCGAGGAGGTGAAGATCTACGAGAAGCTGATCGCCAACTCGTCGCTGGCGAATGCCCCCTGCGCCCCGGACACGCTGCGCATGATGGGCCAGTTCGCCGTGCTGTCGCGCCTGAAGGAGCCGGAGAACTCCTCCGTCTACTCGAAGATGCGCATCTACGACGGCGAGAACCTCAAGGACACCGACCCCAAGGCCAAGTCCTACCAGGAGTACCGCGACTATGCGGGCGTCGACGAAGGCATGACCGGCCTTTCCACCCGCTTCGCCTTCAAGATCCTGTCCAAGGTGTTCAACTTCGACCACCGCGAGGTCGCCGCCAACCCGGTGCACCTCATGTACGTGATCGAGCAGCAGATCGAGCAGGAGCAGTTCGCGCCGGAGGTCGAGCAGCGCTACCTGTCGTTCATCAAGGAATACCTGGCGCCGCGCTTCACCGAGTTCATCGGCAAGGAAATCCAGACCGCCTACCTCGAGTCCTACTCGGAGTATGGCCAGAACATCTTCGACCGCTACGTCACCTACGCCGACTTCTGGATTCAGGACCAGGAATACCGCGATCCGAACACCGGCGAGATTCTCGACAGGAATGCCCTCAACGACGAACTGGAGAAGAACGAGAAGCCGGCCGGCATCAGCAACCCGAAGGACTTCCGCAACGAGGTGGTGAACTTCGTGCTGCGGGCGCGCGCCAAGAACGACGGCCGCAAC
>DASVZD010000245.1:0-3856 GCA_036391815.1 Rhodocyclaceae bacterium | reverse complement strand
GCTCGACGAGATCGTCCCCGCCACCCGCAAGACCGCCGACCTCATCCAGGAGATCACTTCCGCTTCCGAGGAGCAGAGCGCCGGCGTCGGCCAGGTCAACACCGCCATGGGGCAGTTGAACCAGATCACCCAGCAGAACGCTTCGTCCTCCGAGGAACTGGCGGCCACCGCCGAGGAGATGTCCTCCCAGGCCAACAACCTGCAGCAGCTGATGAGCTTCTTCAACCTCGGCACCGGCGGGCGCGCCAAGCCGGCAGTCCAGGTGGCGGCCGCCAAGCCGGCCCTGGCACCGGCCGCCTCGCCGCGCAAGCGCGGCAACGGCGTCGCCCTCGACATCAACGAAAAAGACTTCGCGCGCTTCTAGGCTGCAGCCAGACCGGATACAAAGACAAACACAAGGAGTGGACCTTGTTCGGAAATGCACTGAGGAAGCGGATCAGGGAAGTCGAAGCCCAGGCGGACCAGGCCGCCGCCTGCCTGGCGGCCGCCGAGGCCGAGCTCGAAGCGGAACGGAACACGCGCCGCCAGGTGGAGTCGCTGAACGCCGAGCTTGAACGCGAAATGTCGAAATGCGCGCGCGTCTACCAGACGATGCAATCATTCGCCGATTCCTTCCTCGAGATCCAGCGTTCGCAGCTCGCGACCGCCCATCTCATGGACGAGGAGAAGAAGACGGCCGTCGAGGCGGCGGCGGTGTCCCAAGCCAACCGCGCCGCCGTCGCGGCGCTCTCCGCCAACATGACGGCGCTGTCGCGGGACACCGCGCAGATGTCGGGCAAGGTCGAGACGCTGAACGAGCACGCCAGCCAGATCGGCGGCATCGTGAAGCTGATCAAGGAGATCGCCGACCAGACCAATCTGCTGGCGCTCAATGCGGCGATCGAAGCCGCCCGCGCCGGCGAACAGGGCCGGGGTTTCGCCGTCGTGGCCGACGAGGTGAGAAACCTGGCGGAGCGGACGACGCAGGCCACGGCGGAAATCTCCACCCTGGTCGCCAGCATCCAGGACGAGACCGGCCATACCAGGCGCGAGATGGAGCTGTGGACGGAGAAGACGCGCGGCTTCAGCGAGGACGGGCAGCACGCCACGCACGGCATGCATGAGCTGATGGAGCTCTCCCGGCACATGGAAGCCACCATCACGGGCTCCGCGCTGAGAAGCTTCGTCGAGGTGGCGAAGATCGATCACCTCGTCTACAAGTTCGAGATCTACCGGGTCTTCATGTGCCTGTCGCAGAAGCAGGCCGGCGAATTCGCCGACCATCGGCACTGCCGCCTCGGCAAGTGGTACTACGAGGGCGACGGCCACCACTGCTACGCGCACCACGACGGCTACGGCGACGTCGCGGAACCGCACGAGCGGTTCCACCGCGCCGGCCTGGATGCCGTCCGCCACTTCCACCAAGGCAGCCTGGACCGCGGCTTCGAGGCCATCGCGGCGATGGAATCGGCCAGCCTGGCCGTGCTTTCCGCCCTGGAGCGCATCGCCGCCAGCGGCGCGAAGGCCCCCTCCCCGCCGGGCCTGGCGCAGCCCGACATGCATTAGGGATTTCCCTAGCAATAAATCAAGACGGGCTGATGGCCTGCCGCGTGCCGAAAAGCTAAGGTGTCGAGCGCGGCATTCAGGCATCCGCCGCCATCGGAGACGACAACATGAGCACGCGAGACCAGTCGGCCGGGATCATCGACATCTCCCTCCAGCCCGGAGAGTTCCACTTCGCCGGCGACGAGGCGCGCATCCGCACCGTCCTCGGCTCGTGCGTCTCGATGGTGTGCTGGCATCCCGCCTTGCGCGTCGGCGGCATGTGCCATTACATGCTGCCCTACCGCGCCGAGCGCCGCATGGGCGATCTCGACGGCCGCTATGCCGACGAGGCGATGGCCATGATGTTCCGCGAAATGCGCCAGATCGGCACCCGTCCCGAAGAGTACGAAGTGAAGGTCTTCGGCGGCGCCAACATGTTTCCCGACCATCACCGCAGCGACGACAACGTCGGCACCCGCAACGTCGAGGCGGCGTGGGGCATCGTCGAGGGCCACGGGTTGCGCTGCGTCGCGCAGCACACCGCGGGCATCGGCCATCGCAGCGTCATCTTCGACGTCGGCAGCGGCAACGTCTGGGTCAAGCACCGGCCGCTGCTGGCGATCGACGGCGAACGCCGCCGCCATTCCGCAGCCTCCGGGCAAGCCCTCGCCCGCGCCGCCTAGGCGCAGCGTCCGGGCCGGAAGCCTTGCCGATGAAACGGGAATTGCCGCTCGTCGCGATCGTGGGAAGCGATCCCGTGGTCGTCGCGCTGGTCGCGCTGATCCTCGGCGACCTTTGCCGCCTCGAGCATCACCGCGACTCCGCCTCGCTCATCGAGGACGCCGAGGCGGAGCCGCCGGCGATCGTGCTGCTCGACATCGGCAGCCTGGGATCGGACCCGCGCGGCATGGACCGGAAGATCCGGGCCGCGTACCCGACCGCCGCCACGCCGACGATCTACGTCTCCGTCGGCGACGTCCGCACCAGCGACGACGGCATTCCGCTCGACGACTGCCTGGCGACCACCAGCCGCCCCGCCGAATTCCGCGCCACCATCGAGTCGCGGCTGCGCCGCAAGCCGGGCGCGCGCGAGCTGCATTAGCCGCCGGCCGGGAAAGCTTACCGGCTCCGCAGGAGTCACCGGCCGCCTCGGCGGGAACGACGGCAACCCCGGAAGCCACGGCGGCGGCGACCGCCGCGCCGTAGCGCCTATGCGACGGCGGGTGCCCCCTTTCGCCGCAGCCATTCCAGGATGACGGCGAACGGGGCCTCCGCGCTGGCGGCCTTGGGGATGAGGTCGTCCATTCCCGCCTCGACGCACTGCGCGCGGTTTTCGGGGAAGGTGTTGGCCGTCAGGGCGAGGATCAGGGCGTCGTTGCCGCCCGGCAGTTTGCGGATGCGGCGCGCGGCCTCGAGGCCGTCCATGCCGGGCATGCGCATGTCGAGCAGGATGACGTCGTAGCGCTGGCGGCCGGCCAGTTCCACGGCCGAGGCGCCGTCGTCGGCGGTGTCGATGCGCGGCCAGACTTCCTTCAGCAGCGTCTCGGTGATGTAGCGGTTGTCGGCGTCGTCGTCCGCCAGCAGGATCTTCAGGCCGGCGTAGTCGCGCTTGAGCGCGGCCTCGGGCGTCTCGCGCGCCGGCGCCGGCGCGGCCTCGGCGCGTGCGGCGGCCTTGCCCAGCCGGGCGGTGAACCAGAACGCGCTGCCCGACCCGACCTGGCTCGCCACGCCGGCCTCGCCGCCCATGAGCCGGGCCAGCCGCTTGGTGATGGCGAGGCCGAGGCCGGTGCCGCCATACCGGCGCGTGGTCGACTTGTCCGCCTGCTCGAAGGCGGCGAACAGGTTGGGCAGCACCTCGGGCGGGATGCCGATGCCGGTGTCCGCCACCTCGAAGCGGACCAGGCAGCCGGCGGCGTCCTCCTGCTGGAGGTTCGCCCGCAGCGTCACGGTGCCCTGCTCCGTGAACTTCACGGCGTTGCTGGCGTAGTTGAGCAGCGCCTGGCGCAGCCGCGTGGGGTCGCCGACCAGCCGGTGGGGCAGCGCGCCGACCTCGACCACGACCTCGATGCCCTTCGCCCGCGCCTGGTCGCTGATCATCGAGCGCACGTTGTCGACGATGGCGGCCACGCTCAGCTCGGCATCGTCGAGCACGAACTTGTCCGCCTCGATCTTGGAAAGGTCGAGGATGGCGTTGAGCACGGACAGCAGGTGCTGGCTGGCGACATCGATCCGCTCGAGCTGCTCGCCCTGCTTGGCCGTCACGCCCGAGCGCCGGATCAGGTTGGCCATGCCGGTGATCGCGTGCAGCGGGGTGCGGATCTCGTGCGACATG
>DASVZD010000244.1:0-5461 GCA_036391815.1 Rhodocyclaceae bacterium | reverse complement strand
CGCCGGCGCCCGCACGCTGGGCGTGGTGGTGGACGTCACCAGCGAGTCGGAGGTGGAGGCCGCGGTGAAGGACACCGTGAAGGCGTTCGGCGGCGTCGACATCCTGGTCAGCAACGCCGGCATCCAGATCGTCCATCCGGTCGAGGAGTTCAGCTTCGCCGAGTGGCGGCGCATGATCGCCATCCATCTCGACGGCGCCTTCCTCACCACGCGCGCCTGCCTGCGCCACATGTATGCGTCGGGCCGCGGCGGCTCGATCATCTACATGGGATCGGTGCACTCGAAGGAGGCGTCGCTGCTGAAGGCGCCCTACGTCGCCGCCAAGCACGCGCTGATCGGGCTCGCCAAGGTCGTCGCCAAGGAAGGCGCCGCCCACAACGTGCGCGCCAACGTCATCTGCCCCGGCTTCGTGCGCACCGCGCTGGTCGACCGGCAGATCCCCGAGCAGGCGCGGACGCTGGGCATCAGCGAGGAGGACGTGGTGAAGAAGATCATGCTCAAGGACACCGTGGACGGAAAATTCACCACCACCGACGATGTCGCCCGCATAGCGCTGCTGTTCGCCTCCTTCCCGAGCAACGCGCTGACCGGGCAATCCGTGGTGGTCAGCCACGGCTGGCACATGCAGTAGCAGGTCCTTATGTAGAACGGCATTATTGCCAAATGTAACCGGTCAATTCTCGGCTGTTCGCTGTTCGCCGTCGCCACCCTCGCATCCTTCCCGCTCCACGCCGCCACCGCCCTCAACGCCGTCGGCAGCGGCGCCGCGGTGCGGCTCGCCCGCAACGAGGGCAAGCCGGGCGCCGCCGCCTAGCGCGCTTCCCGCCGGCCGGCCGCCGCTGCCTGCCTGACCTGGGTCAATTTCACGGCGCCCGCCGGTCCGTATGATGGCGGCTCGTCCAAGGCGCCGAAATTCGATCCATGATGTCCAGGTGGTGGCCACGCGCGGCTCTGTTCGTCGGCGCTTTCGCGCTGTTCCGCCTCGCCTGCGCGGCGGCGCCGGACGCCGTGGTGCTTTCCATCGCGTGCGGCGGCTGCCACGGCACGCTGGGCGTCAGCGCCGGCCTCGCCATGCCGAGCCTGGCCGGGCAGCCGAAGGAATATTTCGTCCGCTCGATGAAGGCCTTCCGCAGCGGCGAGCGGCCGTCGACCGTCATGGGGCGGCTCGCCACGGCGTACTCCGACGCGCAGATCGACGCCATGGCCGGCTTCTACGAGCGCATGCGCCCCGGCCGCCCGACCGCCAAGCCCGATGCCGCGCGCCTCGAGCAGGGGCGGCTGGTCTTCTACAAGCGCTGCAGGTACTGCCATCTCGACCGCGGCCCGCTGTGGCGGGAGATCCATCGCAGCCGCGAGTACGACAACCAGTGCCGCCACTGCCACGCCGAATACGGCAGCGCCGGGCGCGAGCCGACGCCCTTCATCGCCGGCCAATGGGCGACCTACCTGGCGATGCAGCTCGACGCCTTCCGCAGCGGTGCGCGGCGGATGTCGGCGGACAAGGCCCGCAGCATCAAGGCGCTGTCCGACGCCGATGCCGAGGCCGTCGCACAGTTCTACGCGAGCCAGAGGCTGGAGTGATGCGCAACGCCGCCCTCCTCTTCCTGTCGCTGGCGCTGCCGGCCTGGGCCGGGCAGGACCTCCAGGCGCTGATCGATGCGACGCCGCCGCAGGGCGAACTGCGCCTGCCGCCGGGACGCTACGCCGGCCCGGCGGTCGTCACGCGGCCGCTGACGCTCGACGGGCAGGGCCGCGCCGTGATCGACAACGGCGGCAAGGGAACGGTGCTGACGCTGCGCACCAGCGGCGCGGTGGTGCGCGGGCTGACGCTGGCGAACAGCGGCGCCAGCAACGACGCCATGGACGCCGGCCTGCGCATCGAGGGCGACGACAACCTGGTCGAGAACAACCGCATCGAGGAAGTGCTGTTCGGCATGGAGATCCACCAGGGCGACCGCAACCGCGTGCGCGGCAACCGCATCGTCGGCAAGAACCTGCCGCTCGACCTGCGCGGCGACGCCATCCGCCTGTGGAACAGCCGCGGCAACCTCGTCGAAGGCAACGACATGCGGCGCGTGCGCGACATCACGGTGGCGAACTCGCCCGGCAACCGCCTCGCGGGCAACCGGCTGGAGGACGGTCGCTATGCGCTGCACATCGTCTTCTCGCCAGGCACCGTGGTCGAGCAGAACCGCCTGCGCGACACCGTGACCGGCATCGTGGTGCTCTACTCGGAGAGCGCCGTCATCCGCCGGAACTTCATCGGCGACGTGACCGGCGGCGGCGGCGCCTGCATCACATTCAAGGACAGCGGCGAAGGCCTGGTGGAGGACAACGACATCCTGCACTGCGCCACCGGCCTGCAGGCCAACGCGCCGCTGAGCGGCGAGCGCGTCCTCACCATCCGCCGCAACCGCTTCGCCTACAACACCATCGGCATATCCTTCTACGGCGAGCAGGGCGGCCACCGGGTGATCGACAACCGCTTCGAGAACAACCTGTCCCAGGTGGTGACCAGCGCCGCCGGCGTCGGCTCGGCCAACGACTGGCGCGGCAACTACTGGAGCGACTACCAGGGCTTCGACCGCAACCACGACGGCGTCGGCGACACGCCCTACGAGCTCGACTTCTACGCCGATCGCATCTGGATGGAGATTCCCAAGACCAAGTTCTTCGCCAACTCCCCGGCCTTCGAGCTGCTGGACTTCCTCGAGCGCCTGGCGCCTTTCTCGGCGCCCTACACGATCCTGCGCGACAAGGCGCCGCGCATGCGCTAGGGCGGGCTCAGCCGCCGACCAGCCAGCGCGCCCAGCCCAGCATCCGCTGCAGCGCCCGGCCGGCCGGACCGGCGTCCAGGGCAGGCGGCGGAAGCGCCGCCGGCTCGGCTTCGGCCCTCGCCGCGACGAGGTCGGACCTCAGTCCGCTGATGCGGACAGCGCTATCGACGATGTCGCCGTTGCCGACCTTGGTCACGACGTGGAGCATGATCGCCGCCGCGTCGCCGGGCAGCACCTCGGCCTGGGCCTCGCGGTCGTAGAGCGACAGGAAGATCTTCACCTCGCCGGCGACGCGCTCGAGGTCGCCCGAGTCGGGCTCCTGCGCGCCGGCGCGCGGCCTCACCGAGTAGTCGTATTCATGCATCGTGATCATCGTGGGCTCCGAGGAGGCCGAGGGGGCAGGCGGCGCCGGGGTCGCGCGACGGGGCACAGGCGGCGCAGGCCATCAGGCGGCAGACGTGGCAGCCGAGCACCTGCAGCGACTTGGTGGCGATCGGGTTGGGCGCGGGGTCGTGCCCGACGCGCAGCGCCATCAACTGCAGGATGCGGATCGCATCGCGGTGCGTCGGCGGCAGGTCGGGCCGCCTCGACCATGCGCCCGCCTGTCGCGCGATCGCGTCGAACCTGTCGTCCATGGCCGCGGCCGCCCTCAGGCGGCGATGTACTGCTCCAGCTGGCGGATGACGAAGTTCTGCTCGGCAAGTTTCTCGCGCACCAGGTCGCGCGTCGAGATGACGCCGACCACGCCGCGGTGCATGTCGAGCACGGGCAGGTGCCGCACGTGGTGGTCCGAGGCCAGCGCCATCGCCTCCTCCACGGTCATGTACGGCGTCGCGCAGAACACCTTGCTGGTCATGACGTCCAGCACGCAGGTCGTTTCCGACGAACGGCCGCGCAGGCTGACCTTGCGCGCATAGTCTCGCTCGGTGACGATGCCCAGCAGCCGACCGTCCTCCATCACCAGCACGGCGCCGACGTCGTGCCGCGCCATCACTTCCAGCGCCTCGCGGACCGTGGCGGTCGGCGCCACCTTGACCACCGTCCCGAAGTTGTTGCGCAGAACCTGTCCGATTGTCTTCATGTTTCCCCCCTGTTGTGGCCCCGGAACGCTTTGATTTGCCTGCCTTGCGTTTGAGGGCGAGTCTAGGCGGCGCGAATCGCGGACGCTAATTAGGATCCGTGTTGGGCAATTCACGGTTATGAATTGGAGGTTTGCGTGCCGCGCCGCACCGCATGCCCAAAAGCCGCGCCGGACGGGGCTTTGCGGCCGATGGCCGCCTCCGGCGCAACGAGCGCCGGATGCGGCTTGGGAATGCTCCTACACGAGAAATCATCCGTTGCCGACAAGCCGAAACCCGCCGCGGCGCCGGCGGTCTCACTTGCCTGGACGGCAACGGAACGAGGCGACGACCATGGGGACGCAAGCATCGGTACAGGACCGCGACGGCGAACGGTGGCCGGACATCCCTTACGCCGAATGGCGCGACAGCTGCGCGACGCTGCACCTCTGGACGCAGATCGTCGGCAAGATCCGCCTGGCGCAGACGCCCTGGCTCAATCACTCCTGGCACGTCGCGCTGTACCTCACCGCGCGGGGGCTGACGACGTCCCCGATCCCCTGCGGCGCGCGCATCATCCAGATCGACTTCGACTTCATCGACCACCAGCTGCTGATCGAGACCGGCGACGGCGACGTGCGCACCGTGCTGCTGGCGCCGCGCTCGGTGGCCGACTTCCAGCGCGAACTGTTCGCGCAGCTCGCCGACCTCGGCCTGCCGATCCGCATCCACGGCAGGCCGAACGAGGTGGCCGATCCCATCCCCTTCGCGCAGGACGAGCGGCACGCCGCCTACGACGCGGAGCGCGTCAAGATTGACGCGGAGCGCGTCAATCGATTCTGGCGCGCCCTGGCGCAGGCGGACCGCGTGCTCAAGCGCTTCCGCGACGGCTTCATCGGCAAGAGCAGCCCGGTGCACTTCTTCTGGGGCAGCTTCGACCTCGCGCTGACGCGCTTCTCGGGACGCCCCGCGCCGCCGCATCCGGGCGGCGTGCCGAACTGTCCCGACTGGGTGACGCGCGAGGCGTACTCCCACGAAGTGGCGAGCTGCGGCTTCTGGCCGGGGAACGACGCGCTGCCCTGGCCGGCGTTCTACGCCTACGCCTACCCCGAGCCGCCCGGCTACGGCGCCGCGCGCGTGCGTCCCGGCGCGGCGCGGTATGACGCGGCCTTGCGGGAATTCCTGCTGCCCTACGACGAGGTGCGCCGCGCCGCCGCGCCCGACGAGACGCTGCTGGCGTTCCTGCAGGACGGCTACGAAGCGGCGGCGAACCTCGGGCGCTGGGATCGCGCCGCGCTCGAGCGCCACGAGTTCCCGTTCTCGGGCCAGGGCCCGGCTAGCTGAGCCGCCGGCGCAGCCGGCCCACCGCGTAGCCGAGCTTGCGCGCCACGCCGGGCGCGCCGCCGAGACCGCGCAGGTCCTGCCGGATCCGCCACAGGCTCCAGGCGAGCGCGAGGAGCCCCAGCGGCGTGACGACGAATAGGACGATCTGGTCGGGCGTCATGGAATTGCGGCGCGATGGGCGGAGCGCAATTCTAGTGCATCGCCTCGCGCCGGCAGGGCGCCGCGCCGCGCGCCAACGCGCGACACGCATGACGGCCGGGTCCGGCGGGCGTCAGGCCGTCG
>DASVZD010000243.1:0-3200 GCA_036391815.1 Rhodocyclaceae bacterium | reverse complement strand
ATCATCAGCGGGGTCTCGCGCGCCAGGTCGAATATCTCCTCCAGGTACTCGTGCATGCGCTTGTGCGTGGCGCGATGCTGCTGCAGGCCGGGAAAACCGTGCTGCTCCATCAGCCGCTCCTCGTCGTGAAAGTGCCGCTGGGCGAACAGGACGAGGTCCTGCAGCAGCGGCTCGATCGCCTCGCGCGAGACGTCGTCGGAGAAGGACATGCCGTAGAGACGGTTGCCGAGCCGCATCAGCTCGTCGTGCTCGTGGTCCAGCTCGGGAATGCCGGTCTTGCAGAAGTCGTACATGCGGAAGCGCTCGCCCACCTCGCGTGCCGGTTCGGGGAGCGGATCGGCATTGCCCTGGATCAGCTCGCTCTCGGCGATCGCCAGGCTGGTGTTCAGCTTCTCCTGCGCCAGCGTGAGCTGGCGGCGGATCTCGTTCATGCGCGCGACGGCGACGCGGAGATCCTCGAAACTGCGGCCGTTCACGCGATGGCCGCCGTTGAAGACGTCGACAAGCTGATCCAGATCGGCGATGAATCGCGACAACGGCATGCCCGGCTCCACAATCGCTTGGAATATGAAGCCGGGATAATACCAACAAACGCAAAGGGGAGGCAGGCGCCCGGCGCGCCCAGCACCTCAGTGCTTGTCGATCCTCGGTTCCTCGATCATGTAGCCGAAGCCCCGCAGGGTGCGGATGGCGACGCCGGATCCTTCGAGCCGCGTGCGCAGGCGCGACACATAGACTTCGATGGCGTTCTCGGTCAGGCTCTGGCGATCGCCGGCCAGCAGTTCCTGCAACTGGTCCTTGCCGACCACCTGTCCGATGCGGGCCAGCAGCGCCACCAGCACCGTCCATTCGCGTGCCGTGAGCTCCAGCGCCGCATCGCGGATCCAGGCGCGCTTGCCGGCGACGTCCACGCACAGGGCCCCCAGCTCGATGCGCTGGCTGCGCCGGGCGCGCGAGCGGCGCAGCAGGGCCCGCATGCGCGCCTCCAGTTCCTCGGCGGCGAACGGCTTGACCAGGTAGTCGTCGGCACCGAGATCGAGGCCTTGCACGCGCTGGTCCACGCGGTCGTAGGCGGAAACGATCAGGACGCCGTAGGGCCGCTCGGCCGGCAGCCGGCTGAGCACCTCGAAGCCGTCGATGTCGGGCAACCCGATGTCGAGCACGAGGGCATCGAAATCCGCCGCGGCGAGCGCATCGAGCGCGGCCTGGCCCCTGTCGACGCGGGTCACCGCGTAGCCCTGCGCCTCCATGGCGGCCACCATGCCGCGGGCCATCTCCCTGTCGTCCTCGACGATCAGGACCCTCGGTGCTCCTGACACTGCTGCCGGCGCCTGTGCGGCCACGGCCTCGCCTGCTCCCATCACTGAATCCTCCCGGGCACCCCGCTGGATGAGGGCGCCAACGCTATACTTTCGCCATTTTACGTTGTGAACGGGAACACAGCCATGAAGATAGAAACCCTGGCCGTCCACGGCGGCTACGCGCCGGATCCGACCACCAAGGCCGTCGCGGTGCCGATCTACCAGACGACCTCCTACGCCTTCGACGACACCCAGCATGGCGCCGACCTGTTCGACCTGAAGGTCCAGGGCAACATCTACACGCGCATCATGAATCCCACCAGCGCCGTGCTCGAGCAGCGCGTCGCCGAGATGGAAGGCGGCGTCGGCGGCCTGGCGCTGGCCTCCGGCATGTCGGCCATCACCTACGCCATCATGACCATTGCCGAGGCCGGCGACAACATCGTCTCGGTCGGCACCCTCTACGGCGGCACCTACAACCTGTTCGCGCATACGCTGCCGCAGTTCGGCATCCAGGTGCGCTTCGCCGACTACCGCGACCCGGCGGGCTTCAAGGCGCTGATCGACGAGCGTACCAAGGCCGTCTATTGCGAATCGGTCGGCAATCCCCTCGGCAACATCGTGGACATCGGCGCGCTGGCGAAGGTCGCGCACGAGGCCGGCGTGCCGCTGATCGTCGACAACACCGTGCCGACGCCCTACCTGTGCCGCCCCTTCGAACACGGCGCCGACATCGTGGTGCATGCGCTGACCAAGTACCTCGGCGGCCACGGCAACAGCATCGGCGGCATCATCGTCGACTCCGGCAAGTTCCCCTGGGCGCAGCACAAGGCGCGCTTCAAGCGCCTCAACGAACCCGACGTCTCCTACCACGGCGTCGTCTACACCGAGGCGCTCGGCCCGGCCGCCTACATCGGCCGCGCCCGCGTGGTGCCGCTGCGCAACACCGGCGCCGCCATCTCGCCGTTCAACAGCTTCCTGATCCTGCAGGGCATTGAAACCCTCGCGCTGCGCATGGACCGCATCTGCGACAACGCGCTGGCGGTGGCGGAGTTCCTCAAGGGCCACGCCAAGGTGGGCTGGGTGCGCTACGCCGGCCTGTCCGACCACCCCGAACACGCGCTGGCGCAGAAGTACATGGGCGGCCGCGCCTCGGGCATCCTGTCGTTCGGCGTCAAGGGCGGCAGCGCCGCCGGCGGACGCTTCCAGGATGCGCTGAAGCTGGTGACGCGGCTGGTCAACATCGGCGACGCCAAGTCGCTCGCCTGCCACCCGGCCAGCACCACGCACCGCCAGCTCTCCCCCGAGGAACTGGCCAAGGCGGGCGTCTCCGAGGACATGGTGCGCCTGTCGATCGGCATCGAGCACATCGACGACATCATCGCCGACCTCGACCAGGCGCTCGCCGCAGTTTGAAGAAGCCCGCCCCGCCCGCCCCGCTGCCGGAGGAAATCCGGCCGGGGCAATCGATCGAGCTGCTCAAGGAGCTGCACATCCTGACCCGCGACGGCAGGATGAACCAGGACAGCCGGCGCAAGCTCAAGCAGGTGTACCACCTGGCCCAGTTCATCGAGCCGCTGCTGGCCGAGGTGCGCCGCGGCGGCGCCGGCGTGCGGCTGGTCGACCACGGCGCCGGCAAGTCCTACCTCGGCTTCATCCTCTACGACCTGTTCCTCAAGGAGATCGAGGACGGCTCGCACGTATACGGCATCGAGACGCGCGCGGAACTGGTGGCGAAGTCGCGCGAACTCGCGCAGCGGCTCGCCTTCCCGCGCATGTCCTTCCTGCACCTGACCGTCCGGCAAGCCATCGCCTCGCAGGAATTGCCGGAAACGGCCGACGTCGTCACCGCCCTGCACGCCTGCGACACCGCGACCGACGATGCCATCGACTTCGCCC
>DASVZD010000242.1:0-2472 GCA_036391815.1 Rhodocyclaceae bacterium | reverse complement strand
TCGGTCACGCTCATCTGGTACTGGGTGCGGCTGACGCGATCCTCGATGGTCAGGTCCTGGACCGGCTGCATGTAGGTCGTAATGCCGGCGAGCTGGTCGAGCCGGGGCTGCAGGCGGCGGATCACGCCGGAGGCGTCGGCGTCGCGGTCGGCCTTCGGCTTGAGGTTGATCAGCATGCGGCCGGCGTTGAGGGTGACGTTGACGCCGTCGACGCCGATGAACGAGGACAGGCTGTCGACCGCCGGATCGGCCAGGATGGCGTCGGCCACCGCCTGCTGGCGCGCGGCCATCGCCGGGAAGGAGACCGACTGCGGCGCCTCGGTGATCGCCTGGATGACCCCCGTGTCCTGCACCGGGAAGAAACCCTTGGGGATGAAGACGTAGAGCAGCACCGTGAGCGCCAGCGTGCCGATGGCCACCAGCAGCGTCGCGCGCTGGCGGTCGAGCACCCAGTTGAGCATCTCGCCGTAGCGCGCGATCACGCGGTCGAAGAAGGCGCCGCTGGCATGGTAGAAGCGCGACTGCTTCTCCTCGGGCGTGTGGCGCAGCAGGCGCGCGCACATCATCGGCGTCAGCGTCAGCGAGACCACCGCCGAGATCAGGATCGACACCGCCAGCGTGACGGCGAACTCGCGGAACAGCCGGCCGACCACGTCGCCCATGAACAGCAGCGGAATCAGCACGGCGATCAGCGAGAAGGTCAGCGAGATGATGGTGAAGCCGATCTGCTCGGAGCCCTTGAGCGCGGCGTCCAGCGGCGAGTCGCCGGCTTCGACGTGGCGCGCCACGTTCTCGATCATCACGATGGCGTCGTCGACCACGAAGCCGGTGGCGATGGTGAGCGCCATCAAGGTCAGGTTGTTGATCGAGAAGCCGGCCAGGTACATCACGCCGAAGGTGCCCACCAGCGACAGCGGCACCGCGACGCCCGGGATGGCGGTGGCGGGCAGGTTGCGCAGGAACACGAAGATCACCGCGACGACCAGCGCCACGGCGAACAGCAGCTCGATCTGCACGTCGTGCACCGAAGCGCGGATGGTGGTGGTGCGGTCGGTGAGCAGCTTCACGTCGACCGAGCCGGGCAGGGCGGCTTGCAGCGCCGGCAATGTCTTCTTGATGCGGTCGACCGTCTCGATGACGTTGGCGCCTGGCTGGCGCTGGATGTTGAGGACGATGGCCGGCGTCTTGTCGGCCCAGGCCGCCAGGCGCGCGTTCTCGGCGCCGTCGACGATGTCGGCGACGTCCTTCAGCCGGATCGGTGCGCCGTTCTTCCAGGCGATCACCAGGTCGCGGTATTCGGCGGCCGAGCGCAGCTGGTCGTTGGCGTCCACCGTGGAGGCGCGCATCGGGCCGTCGAAGCTGCCCTTCGCCATGTTGACGTTGGCGTTGCCGACGGCGGTGCGCACGTCGTCGAGGTTGAGGCCGGCGGAGGCGAGCGCCTTTGGGTTGACCTGGACGCGCACCGCGGGACGCTGCCCGCCGCCCACGCTCACCATGCCGACGCCCGGCAGCTGCGAGAGCTTCTGCGCCAGGCGCGTGTCGACGAGGTCCTCGACCTTCGGCAGCGGCAGCGTGCCGGAAGTGATCGCCAGGGTGATGATCGGCGCATCGGCGGGGTTGACCTTGCTATAGATCGGCGGCATCGGCAGGTCGTTCGGCAGGAACGAGCCCGCGGCGTTGATGGCCGCCTGCACTTCCTGCTCGGCCACGTCGAGCGACAGCGACAGCGAGAACTGCAGCGTGATCACCGAGGCGCCGCCGGAGCTCGAGGACGACATCTGGTTGAGGCCCGGCATCTGGCCGAACTGGCGCTCCAGCGGCGCCGTGATCGACGAGGTCATGACGTCGGGGCTGGCGCCCGGGTAGAGCGTGGTGACCTGGATGGTCGGGTAGTCGACCTCGGGCAGCGCCGAGATCGCCAGCACCCGGTAGGCGACCAGGCCGGCGAGCAGGATGGCGACCATCAGCAGCGAGGTCGCCACGGGGCGGAGGATGAATGGGCGGGACGGGTTCATTGGGCGACGTCCATCGCGCCTGAAGTGGCGGTGCTGGCCACGGACGCCGGGTATCCGATTCCCTCCATGTCCCCCGGGCCGAAGAGGCACCGGCCCTCCTCCTTTACTTGCGGGAATCGGACACCCGCCATCCGTGGCCGGAATCCTCGGTGCGCGCCTTTAACGTTGAAGCTGCTCGTTGCTTTCTGATCGGGCTGGTGGGGTGCCCTGCTGCGCGTAGGTAAAGGAGGAGGAGGCGAGCCGCAGGCCGCCGACGGGGGACACGAAGCGCGGCAGGGCGCCCCGGCGGCCCGATAACGCGCCCAACCGCCGGCCGGACCAAGCACCCTCATTGCCCGCTTTCGCGCTTCTGCCGCATCTCGCGCATGCGCTTCTGGCGCTCCTCGGCCGAGAGGCCGCCCGGTCCGCCCTTGCCCGCGCCCGGCCGCTCGCCGCCGGCGGCGCCCGGTCCGTCCGG
>DASVZD010000241.1:0-2144 GCA_036391815.1 Rhodocyclaceae bacterium | reverse complement strand
CGTAGCGCCCGGCGAAGGCGAAGCGGCTGCAACGGGAACCTGGGACGCCGGCTGGGGCGCCAGCATCGGGCTTGCATGTGCGGCGTCGGCCGCGCGGCGCAAGGGCCGGGGCGGCGCAGCAGCGCTCGGCGAAGCCTCGTGCGGCTCGCCTGCGACGGCCTGCAGGACCACCGACAGCGGCTGCCCGGCCGCATCCGTCCGCTCGCGCTGGACCGCCGGCCAGAGCAGAAGCAGGTGGAGCGCCAGCGACGCCGCCAGAGCAGACAGGAATTTGTCCTGCTTCCGCATGTTTTGAGAATTTACGTCAATCTGATAAGGTTCCGGTAATTCGCGGATTCTAGACGAGATGGGCTCCTACCCCCTGATCCTCACGCTAGACCAGCACGGCATTCCCAACCGCTGGGTGAGCTGGCAGCACGCCTGCTTCTACTACGCGAAAGACCTCGTCGCCTGGACCATCGGCGAAAACAGCTTCCTGATCCGCGGCGGGCTCAACCGCGTCACCGGCGAACGCTCGTCCATCGAGACCAACAGCATCATCGCCATCAAAGGCAAGGCGCTGGCGGGCAAGTCGCTGCACCAGATCCCGCCGCTGTCCAACCGCGAACTGTTCCACCGCGATCGCCATATCTGCGCCTATTGCGGCACGCTGCTGCCCGGCTCGCGGCTGACGCGCGACCACATCCTGCCCGTCTCCCAGGGCGGCCGCGACGGCTGGATGAACGTCGTCACCGCCTGCCGGCCGTGCAACCAGACCAAGAGCGGCCGCACGCCCGAGCAGGCCGGCATGCAGCTGATTTACGCGCCCTACGTGCCGAACAAGGCCGAATACCTTATCCTCTGCAACCGCAACATTCTCGCCGACCAGATGGATTTCCTCGCCCGGCACGTCCCGTCGCAAAGCCGGGTCAAGCTGCTGCTGGCCTGAGCCTTCCCGCTTCTTGATTCCCGCCAAGCCGATCACTTCCTATCGCCCCTATTGGGCCAAGCGCTTCGGCGTCGCGCCGTTCCTTCCGATGTCGCGCGCCGAGATGGAGGCGCTCGGCTGGGACTCCTGCGACGTCATCCTCGTCACCGGCGACGCCTACATCGACCATCCGAGCTTCGGCATGGCGCTGGTCGGCCGGCTGCTCGAAGCCCACGGCTTCCGCGTCGGCATCATCGCCCAGCCCGACTGGCGCTCGGCTGCCGACTTCCGCCGGCTGGGGAAGCCGAACCTGTTCTTCGGCATCACCGCCGGCAACATGGACTCGATGGTCAACCGCTACACCTCCGAACGCAAGATCCGCTCGGACGACGCCTACACGCCGGGCGGCGCGCCGGACCGGCGGCCGGATCGCGCCGTGGTGGTCTATGCGCAGCGCGCGCGCGAAGCGTATGCCGAGACGCCGGTGGTCATCGGCGGCATCGAGGCGAGCCTGCGGCGCATCGCCCACTACGACTACTGGTCGGACAAGGTGCGCCGCTCGGTGCTGCCCGACAGCAAGACCGACCTGCTGCTGTACGGCAACGCGGAGCGCGCGCTGGTCGAACTCGCGCACCGGCTGGCGAAGGGAGAAGCGATCGCCGACATCCGCGACCTGCGCGGCACCGGCTTCATGGCGGCCCGCGGCTGGACGCCGGCCGCGGACTGGCGCGACGCCGCGCTGCACGACGGCGCCGAGCGCGGGCAGACCTACGTGCGGCTGCCCGCCTACGAGGAAGTCGCCGCAGACGCCACGCGCTACGCCCAGGCCTCGCGCGCCTTCCACCTCGAATCCAATCCGGGCAATGCGCGCTGCATCGTGCAGGCCCATGGCGAGCGCGACGTCTGGCTGAACCCGCCGCCGATTCCGCTCTCCACCGCCGAGATGGACCACGTCTACGGGCTGCCGTATGCGCGCGCGCCCCACCCCGCCTATGCGGGCGCGCGCATCCCCGCGTGGGAGATGATCCGCCACTCGATCAACATCATGCGCGGCTGTTTCGGCGGCTGCACCTTCTGCTCGATCACCGAGCACGAGGGCCGGATCATCCAGAGTCGCTCGGAGGACTCCGTCATCCGCGAGATCGAGCGCGTGCGGGATACCGTGCCCGGCTTCACGGGCGTGATCTCCGACCTCGGTGGCCCGACCGCCAACATGTACCGGCTGCACTGCAAGTCG
>DASVZD010000240.1:0-9551 GCA_036391815.1 Rhodocyclaceae bacterium | reverse complement strand
GCACGCCTTTCGCCCGCCGCGATACGCTGGCCATTTAATGAGTTTCGAATAAGCCGCGAAATCCTGAGCAGCGAGTATTCGCGCTAACGGTATACCGTTACCGGCCGGTGCTTCCGGCCTGTGGCGGCATCTTCCGCCGGGCCGCGGCGCCGTGCCGAACGGCCCCCCCGCTGGTCCATTCGGACTAGCGCGGCAGCGGCGAAACCACCGATTTGCGCGGGTACCTTGCCCTCCGAACGTTCATTGACGGAGGGAAACATGAACCGCTCTTCATCCCGCTTTGCCGCATGGCTGTCGCTGCTGTTCGCCGTGGCCATGTTGTTCGCAGTGCGTATCGCGCAAGCCGACGCCGGCGATGCCCTCGGCCCCGGCGACAGCATCCGGGTCACCGTGTTCGGCAACCCCGACCTCACCACGGAGACGCGCCTGGCCGCCCGCGGTTCGGTGCGCATGCCGCTGATCGGCGAGGTCGACCTCAAGGGCATGTCGCCGGGCGACGCCGCCAACCACATCGCGCAGCGCCTCAAGCGCGGCGGCTTCCTCAAGGATCCCCAGGTCACCGTGAACCTGCTGCAGGCCGGCAGCCGCCAGGTCGCCGTGCTCGGCGAGGTGGCGCACCCCGGCCGCTACGTGCTCGACGCCCACATGCGCGTGACCGACGCGCTGGCCCTGGCCGGCGGCATCACGCCGGCCGGCGACGAGACCGTGATGGTCATGTCCAGCGGCCGCGATCACGTCAAGCACGTGGTCAACATGGCGAACATGTACCGCACCGCCGACGCCAGCGCCAACATCGAGCTGCACAGCGGCGACACCGTCTTCGTCGAGCGCGCCCCGGTGTTCTACATCTACGGCGAGGTGCAGCATGCCGGCGCCTACCGCATCGACGGCGACCTCAACGTCATGCAGGCGATCTCGCTCGGCGGCGGCATCACGCCGCGCGGCACCGAGCGCGGCCTGACCATCCGGCGGCGCATGCCGAACGGCGGCGTCGAGCAGATCGACGTCAAGCCGGTCGACCGCGTCCGCCCGAACGACGTCATCTACGTCAAGGAAAGCCTGTTCTAGGCCGACCGCCGCCGAGGAAAACCGCCATGAACTTCACCCTCCTGCTATCCGCCCTGCGCGCGCGCTTCCAGGTGTTCTTCCTGATCCTGGCGACCACCGTCGCCGCGGCGCTGCTCGCCAGCCTGCTGCTGCCCAAGACCTACGTCGCCAAGGTCTCCCTGCTGGTGGACGGCAAGGACGAGCAGTCGCTCAACACCAACCAGCGCACGCCGGAGCGCGAGCGCGCCGGCTACATGCAGACCCAGGTCGACATCATCACCAGCCCGAAGGTGGCGCAGCGCGTGGTGCGCGAGCTCAACCTGCAGGACGACCCGGCCGCGCTGGCCAAGGTCGGCGCCGACGGCTTCAATCCGCACGGCACGACGCCGATCGAGGAATGGGTCGCCGACCGCCTGCTCAAGCAGGTCAAGGTGGACACCTCCTCGAGCAGCGTGGTGCAGCTGAGCTTCGCCGCCGGCGATCCGGAGCTGGCGGCCAAGGTGGCCAACGCCTTCGCCAAGTCCTACGTCAATACCGTGCTCGACCTGCGCGTGGAGCCGACCCGCCAAGCCTCGGCCTGGTTCGACCAGCAGTTGAAGGGCCTGCGCGCCAACCTCGAGCAGGCCGAGCAGCGGCTCGCCAGCTTCCGCCAGGAGCACGGCATCACGGCCCTCGACGAGCGCAACGACGCCGCCAACCTGCGCCTGACCGACCTCGCCGCCTCGCTGTCGCGCGATTCCGGCGCCGCGCTGGCGCCCAGCCTGTCCGAGATACTCAACAGCCCGGCGCTGCAGGAACTGCGCGCCGACCTGCAGCGCGCCGAAGCGCGCCTGCGCGAGATTTCGTCCGAGTACGGCCCCAACCACCCGGTCTACCTGCGCCAGCTGGCCCAGGTCGAGAGCCTGCGTGCCGCGGTGTCCGGCGAGACGCGCCACGCCGTCACCGGCATGGACGACGCGGCGCGCCGCAGCAAGCAGAGCCAGGAAGAGCTCAAGGCCCAGGTCGACAAGCAGCGCGAGCACGTGCTGGAACTGGCCCAGGCGCGCACCCAGCTCGCCGTGCTCACCCACGACGCCGCCATCGCGCAGCGCACCTACGACGCCGCCATGCAGCGCTACCTGTCGAGCGACATCGACAGCCGCGCCCTGCAGACCAACGTCGGCGTGCTCGACCCGGCCACCCCGCCCGCCAAGCCGGCGCGCCCGCGCGTGCTGCTCAACGTCGGCATCGCGCTGGTGGTGGGCATGCTGCTGGGCCTGGCCGCCGTCCATCTGCTCGAGATGTTCGACCAGCGCGTACGCCTCATCGACGACCTCGCCGGCGACGTCCAGGTGCCGCTGCTGGCGGTGCTCGACAAGTGGAATCCGATCGCCGACCGGCTGCCCGGGCCGGATCTGCGCCGCGCCCTTCCGGGTCCGGGCTGACAAGGGGAAACCGACATGACCACCATCGACAGCAACGTCACCAAGATCGAGCAGGGCGGCCCGAGCCCCGACAGCATCGGCAACATCCTGATCGCCGCCGGCAAGCTCAACCCGCGCGACACCGCGCGCGTCATGGAGCTGCAGCAGCGCGAGGGCTGGCGCTTCGGCGAGGCGGCGCTGCGCCTCAAGCTGATCAACGAGCGCGACCTGGTGGCCGCGCTCAACAAGCAGTACGACCTGCCCGAGCTGCTGCCGGACAACGAGGGCGCCAGCTCCGAGCTGGTCACCGCCTTCCAGCAGTTCCATCCGCGCACCGAGGAGCTGCGCGCGCTGCGCACCCAGCTGCTGATCCGCTGGTTCAAGCGGCCGAACACCGTCCAGCACGTGCTGGCCGTGGTCAGCCCCGGCGGCGGCGAGGGACGCAGCTACGTCGCGGCCAACCTCGCCGTGCTGTTCTCGCAGCTCGGCGAGCGCACCCTGCTGATCGACGCCGACCTGCGCAATCCGCGCCAGCACCGCATCTTCAACGTGCCCGACCGCATCGGCCTGGCCGCGGTGCTGGCCGGGCGCGCCGGGCTGGACGCCGCCGTCGCCATTCCCGGCTTCCACAACCTGATGCTGCTCCCCGCCGGGGCGCCGCCCCCCAACCCGCTGGAGCTGCTGTCGCGCCCTGCCCTGCCGACGGTGTTCACCAGCTACCTGGCCGACTTCGACGTGATCCTGGTCGACACCGCGCCGGCGCTGCGCTACTCCGACGCCCAGGCGGTGAGCTTCCGCGCCGGCAGCGCCGTGGTGCTGGCGCGCAAGGACCACACGCGGCTGGCCGACACGCACCGCGTGGTGCGCGACCTCGCCAACAGCGGCACCCGGGTGGTGGGCACCGTCATCAACGCCTACTGACGCGCGGGAGACGAGTTGAAGGAAATACCCCTGCCCGCCGACGGCGTCGGCGCGGTGGCGCAGGACGGCGCCGCGGCGGACGGGACGGCCAAGGCGCAGGACGGCGGGCTGCAGCGGGCGGTGCTGCTCGGCGCGCTGCGCACCGCCGTGCAGATGGGCGCGAGCTTCCTCAGCGTCAAGATCACCTCGGTGTTCCTCGGTCCCGCCGGCATCGGCGTGCTGGCCCAGCTGCAGGGCTTCATCGGCCTCACGCTCGGGGTGATGGGCAACGGCGTCAACAAGGGCATCGTGCGCTGCACCGCCGAATACGGGCCGGACCTCGGCCGCCGCCGCGCGCTGCTGTCGACCGCGGTGCGCGCCCTGCTCGCCGCCGGCGCGCCGGTCTCGCTGGCGGTGATCGCCGCCGCGCCGCTGGTGGCGCGCCAGCTGCTCGGCGACGAGCGCTACGCGCCGCAAGTCATGCTGTTCGGCGGCTTCTACCTGTGCGGGCTGTTCGGCCAGATGGTGATGGGCATGGCCAACGGCGCCAAGGACTACGCCGCCACCACGCTGATCGACACCGGCAACATCCTCTCCGGCCTGCTGCTGTTCGCCGTGCTGTCGCCGCTCTACGGGGTCGCCGGCGGCCTGGCCGCCGCCGCGCTGGTGCCGCTGGCGCTGATGGCCGTCGCGGCGCTGGTGACGCGGCGCCGGCCGTGGTTCGGACGGCGCCTGTTCGGCGCCCGCTTCTCGAAGACGGAGTTCTGGCGCCTGGCGGCCTTCGTGCCGATGGCCGCGGCGACGGCCTTCGGCGAATCCTTCGGCCAGATCGCCGTGCGCGACACCCTGGCGCGCCACGCCGGCATGCACTACGTCGGGCTGCTGCAGGGCGTGTGGCGGCTCTCCGACATGTACCTCAACATCTTCATCGGCATGTTCTCGATGTACTACCTGCCGCGCTTCGCCGAGATCAAGGGCGTCGCCGAACTGCGGCGCGAGATCGGCCGCGCCATGCTGCACGTGCTGCCCGCCGTCGCGCTGGCGAGCGCGGCGCTCTACCTGCTGCGCGACGTCGTCATCGCGCTGGTGTTCACCCGCCAGTTCGTCGGCATGCGCGACCTGTTCGGCTGGCAGATGGTCGGCAACGTGCTGAAGATGGCCGGCTGGCTGTTCGGCTACGTGCTGCTGGCGCGCGTCCCGCCGCTGCGCATCGGCGTCATCCAGCTCGCCTACGGCGGCGCGTGGATCGTCTTCGCGCACCTGTTCGTTCCGGCCGGCGGCGCGATCGGCGCCGTGCAGGCCTACACCGCCACCCAGGCGGCCTACCTGCTGATGGCGGGAGGCTACGTCTGGCTCATCACGCGCAAGAGGGAGGATCATCCATGAACGAGCCCGGCGACCTGGTCAGCGTCATCGTGCCGATCTACGGCGTCGAGGACTACGTCGGCGACGCCATCCGCAGCGTGCTGGGGCAGTCCTGGCCGCATTTCGAGCTGATCGCCGTCGACGACGCCTCGACCGATCGCAGCTTCGCCGTCGTCGAGTCCTTCGACGATGCGCGCATCCGGCCGGTGCGCCTCAGCCGCAACCGCGGCCTGGCCGGAGCGCGCAACGCCGGGATCGAGGCGGCGCGCGGCGACTTCATCGCCCTGCTCGACGGCGACGACATCATGGATCCGACGCGGCTCGAGCGCCAGCTCGCCTTCATGCGACGCCATCCCGACGTCGCGCTGTGCGGCGGCTGGGCCCGCACCTTCGGGCCCGCGACGGATTCGCCGCGGCGCCTGGCGCCGGTGCTGATCGACCCGCGCGCGGTGAACGCCTCGCTGGTCTTCGCCAACGTCTTCTGCGCCTCCTCGCTGATGGTGCGGCGCGCGGCGGTTCCCGCCGAGGGCTTCCGCACCCGCTACGCCGAGGACTACGACTTCCTGGTGCGGGTGGCCGCCCGGCATCGCCTGGCGATCGCGCGCGAGGTCTATGTCGACTACCGGCTGCGCCCCGGCAGCATCATGCGGACCTGCCCGCCGGAGCACAAGCAGCGCGACGTCTGGGAAAGCCAGCAGCCGCTGTTCGAGGCGCTGAAGATCGTGCCCTCCGAGCAGGAGCGAGAGCTGCACCTGTTCGCGCGCTTCAACGCCGGCAGCATCGGCCGCGAACGCCTGCTGGCGCTCGGCAACTGGTACGGCAAGCTGGTGGAGGCGAACCGCCGCGCGCGCGTCTACGGCGATGAGGAGTTCGTCCTGGCTGCGTCCCACATGTGGTTCGAGCAGCTCTATCGCGCCACCGGCTGCGGCCTCGGCGCGCTGCGGCAGTATTTCAACCGCCTCGGTCTCTCGCATCCGCAGCCTTTCGTGCGGCGCGCGAAGTTCGTCGCCAAGGCGCTGATGCGGCGGGAATTCGCGCCGCTCTGGAACTAGCGCGCGACGGCGACGGCGCCGTCCCAGGGATGCCGGCGTTCCCAGCGCCAGGCGTCCGCGACGATGGTATCGAGATCGGCGCGGCGCGGACGCCAGCCGAGCAGTTCGCGCGCCAGCGCGGCATTCGCCACCAGGCGCGGCGGGTCGCCGGCGCGGCGCGGTTCGCGGCTTATCGCCACCGGCCGCCCCGTCACGCGGCGCACCGTCTCCACCACCTCCATGACCGAGAATCCCGCGCCGTTGCCGAGATTGAGGCGGGCACTGGCGCCGCCGTCCAGCAGGTGCCGCAGCGCCAGCAGGTGCGCGTCGCAGAGGTCGCAGACGTGGATGTAGTCGCGGATGCAGGTGCCGTCGGGCGTGTCGTAGTCGCTGCCGAATACCGAGACGGCCGGGCCGCGGCCGGCAGCCGCCTGGAGCACGAGCGGAATCAGGTGCGTCTCGGGCAGGTGCCGCTCGCCCAGCTCGCCTTCGGGATCGGCGCCGGCCGCGTTGAAGTAGCGCAGGCAGACCGACTTCAGGCCGTAGGCCCGGTCGAAGTCCTCGAGCACCTGCTCGACCATCCACTTGCTGCGGCCGTAGGGATTGATCGGGCGCTTCGCATGATCCTCGCCGATCGGCACGTGGTCCGGCTCGCCGTAGACCGCCGCCGTCGACGAGAAGATGAAGCGCGCCACGCCGGCGGTGCGCATGGCGTCGAGCAGCGTCAGCGTCGCCGCCAGGTTGTTGGCATAGTACTTCGCCGGGTCGTTCATCGACTCGCCGACCTGGATGAACGACGCGAAGTGCATGACCGCGGCGAAGCGGTGGCGCGCGAACAGTTCGGCCAGCAGACGGCCGTCCGCCATCGAGCCGACCACCAGCCGGGCATCCAGCACCGCGTCGCGGTGGCCGCCGGAGAGGTCGTCGACGACCACCACGCCGAATCCCGACTGCCGCAGCAGCTTCACCATGTGGGAACCGATGTAGCCGGCGCCGCCGACGACGAGGATGTTCGGCTTCGTCATGCTCGCCTCAGGCAGCCGCCACGCGACAGGCAGATGTTCTCGCCTTGCTGCCATTCCTGGTCGAAGCCGCCGGAACCGCTGTAGAAGGCGCGGTTGCAGCCCGGCTTCATGCGCTCGTGGAGTTCGATGACGATGGCGTCGACGCGCTCGATCCAGGCGGACGCGTCGCCGAACACCTCGCGCTCGGCTCCTTCGATGTCGATCTTGAACAGGTCGATCCGGCCGAGGCCGTGGTCCGCCATCAGCCGGTCGACCGTCACCGCCCTGACGGCATGGCAAAGGCCGCCGCTCAGGTCGCCGGCGGCCGGCTGCGCTTCGGCCATGAAGCCCCACTTGCCGAGTCCCGGGTCGACCAGGCGGATTTCCTCGTTGCGGTGCCACAGCGCCGCCTGCACGGGAACGATCTGCGGATACGGCTTCACGTTGGCGCTCAGCAGTTCGAAATTGCTCCGCTCGGGTTCCAGGGCGATGATGCGGGCGTCGGGAAAACGGTTGGCGAACCAGATCGACGCCAGCCCGATGTTGGCGCCGGCGTCGACGATCACCTCCGGCGGCCTGGCGACCTTGAAGTCGTAGTGGCGGTCGACGAATATCTGCCTGAACACCGGCACGTCGGTCGACGGAACGCGCAGCCAGAAAGGATGCCGGCACTCCGGCCGCTTGACCTTCAGGCGGTGCGTCGTCCGCATCGCCCTGGCCTTCACCGCGACCCCCAGCCCGCCTATGCCGAGCGTCGCCAGGTAGTCGGTCGCCTTGAGGATCGCATTCATCGCTTCCGCCCGAACTCTGTGTCCGGCGAATCGTGCTCGGTTACATAGCCGCCATTCGTTATCCGGCCATGCGCCGAATGGCACCCCGGCGCGCGTCCGCGTTTGCGCTTGCGGGGTTGCCGCTCCCTGCCGCGCCTAGTCCGACCGGAACATGCCGCGATGGGAGTCCGCTTGCTAGCCTGAGGAACCTGCGAGCAGTCAGAGCGGACGGCTTAAATGTTGCGTCGTCCGATACCCATTGGAAGGGCCGCCATAATGTCTAAACGAATCCCCGCAATACGAGTACTGGTCACCGCGTTCTGCCTCGGAGTCGTCCTTTGGGCGCCGTTTTCGTTCGCCCAACAACTGACGTCGCCCACCATTCCTCCGGCGGACGCCTACGCCGACTGGGAAAACGGGCTCACCGAAAGCGGCTGGTTCAGCGGCGCCGGCTTCCAGTGCGCGAGTTCCTCCCGCTATGGAACCACCACTGCGGCTGCCCGCAGCGGCAGCTACTCGCTATTCCTCACCACCCAGGCCACCGACACGAACATCGCCGGATCGGGCTCCTGGGCGCGTTGCGACAATTCCTACCCGATCTACTATTCCAACACCAACGCCAAGGGTGCCGTCGCCACGAACATCGAGGGCTCCGACGAGTGGTGGTACGGATCGTTCTACCTGCCGTCCTCCGGCTGGCACGTTCCGCAGAACTCCGACGGCGGCTGCCAGGACATCGGCCCCGTCGAGCTTCACTCCAACTACTCGGGCGACACGCAGCCGAACTTCGAGGCCTTCCTCTGCCCGATGGGGAACGCGACCCGCAACGGCTGGCAGGTCCGGATCTACGGCGGATCCGGCACGCCGCAGACCGACGGCCCCGGACGGCAGGACTTCTGCCTGAACGACCCCAACACCGTCCCCAGTCCGCCCCTGAACGATACGCGCTGCCTGAGCAGCTCGAACGGTTCCCTGCCGCAGCCGGACAAGTGGTACGACATCATGGTGCATCTGCACTATTCGATCACCTCCGCCGGCCTGACCGAAATGTGGATCAACGGCGTCCAGGAACTGAAGGTGTCCGGCGGCAACTACTACCAGACCTACTCCACCTACAACAAGCAGGCGAACTACCATCCTGCCTATGCCAACACGTGGTACTACGACCGCCTGGTGCACGGAACCACGCAATCCGCCGTCATTCCGACCGGCACGGTGACGGTGGGGGGAACGACGACGGGCACCACCACCGGCAGCACGACGGGCGGCACCACCGGCAGCACCACCGGCGGCACCACGGGCGGCACGACCACCGGCACCACCGGCTACGCGGGCACCCCGTTCACCGGCACGCCGATCCCGCTGCCGGGCAGCTTCGAGGCCGAGAACTTCGACGGCGGCGGCCAGAACATCGCCTATTACGACACCACGCCCGGCAACCTCGGCGGCCAGTACCGCACCAGCGAGGACGTCGACATCATCAGCTCGTGCGACAGCGCGGGCGGCGGCTACGTGGTCAACAACTTCGCCGCCGGCGAGTGGATGAACTACACGGTCAACGCGACCACCAGCGGCAGCTACACCTTCCAGCTGCGCGCCGCCAACAACTACGGCGGCGGCAAGCCGGCCTACCACCTCGAGGTGGACGGCGCCAAGGTCACCGGTTCCATCCCGGTGCCCAACACCGGCGCCTGGTGCACGTTCCAGTGGGTGCCTGCCCCTGCCATCAACCTCACGGCCGGCCAGCACGTGGTGAAGATCGTCGCCGATCAGCCGTACTTCAACCTGAACTCCGTCGCGGTCACCGCCGCGGCGACGCCGACGACGTCGACCTTCATGAGCAGCTACAAGGGCAAGCCCTACACGGGCACGCCGATCGCCGTTCCCGGCCTGTTCATGGCGGCCAACTTCGATCTCGGCGGGCAGAACGTCGCCTATAACGACACCACGTCGACCAACCTCGGCGGCCAGTACCGGACCAACGAGGCGGTGGACATCATCGCTTCCTGCGACGCCACGCCGACGGCCTCC
>DASVZD010000239.1:0-3092 GCA_036391815.1 Rhodocyclaceae bacterium | reverse complement strand
GGCGGGCGCGCTGCATGGCGCCGGCCAGCTCGTGACGCAGGCCGTCGCGCGCCATGGCGAAGATGTTCCAGTTGGCCTTGCCGGCCGCCGGCTCGAGGTACCTGCCGGTGCGGCCGTTGATGTAAACGATGTCGCCCTTGGCGTTCATGAAGACCGCGGCCGGCGTATGGCGATGCAGCAGCATCTGGTCGGCCATCGCCTGCAGGTTGATGGCGGGCGGCTGCGGCCTCGGCTCCTCGGCACCGGCGGCGCCAGGTCCCGACAGCGGCAGGCGCGTCGGGAATTCGACGTCTCCCAGGCGCTGGCTGGCGGCGCTGCGCCGGTAGAGCCGCGACTTGGCGTCGATCGGCGCGAACAGGTCGGCGAAGCCGCCGATGGTCTCGGCGCTGCCGAGGAACAGGATGCCGCCCGGGTTGAGGCTGTAGTGGAACAGCGGCAGCAGCTTCTTCTGCAGCTCGGGGCCGAGGTAGATCATCAGGTTGCGGCACGACAGGATGTCGAGCTTGGTGAACGGCGGGTCCATGATGACGTTCTGCGGCGCGAAGATCACCATCTCGCGGATTTCCTTGCCCACCGCGAAGCCGGCGTCGTTGGGCACGAAGAAGCGGGTCAGCCGGTCGGGCGAGACGTCGGCCGCGATGTTGGTCGGGTAGCTGCCCTGGCGCGCCTTGTCGATGGCCGCGGGGTCGAGGTCGGTGGCATAGACCTGAAGCGAGAAGCGTCCCTGCGGCTTGCATTGCTCGAGCGCTTCCTTGAACACGATGGCCAGCGAATAGGCCTCCTCGCCGGTCGAGCAGCCGGTGACCCAGGCGCGCAGGCTGCGTCCCGCGGGGGTGGCGGCGAACAGGGCAGGCAGGGCGTGCGTGCGCAGCGTCTCCCAGGCCTCGGGGTCGCGGAAGAAGCTGGTCACGCCGATCAGCAACTCCTTGAACAGGAGATCCACTTCCTGCGGGTTCTCGCGCAGGAAGCGGGCATAGGCGGCGATGCGGTCGAGCTGGTGGATGCCCATGCGGCGCTCGATGCGGCGGTAGAGCGTGCTCTTCTTGTAGAGCGAGAAGTCGTGGCCGGTCTGCACGCGCAGCAGCAGCAGGATCTTGTCGAGCGCGCTCTGCGCCTGCGCCTCGACCTCGGCTTCGGAACGCGCCAGCGGCGTGTGCTGGAGGAAGGCGAGGATGCGCCCGGGCAGTTCCCCGGCGGGGGCCACGATATCGACGACGCCGGCGTCGATGGCGCTGCGCGGCATGCCGTCGAACTTGGCGTCGGCCGGGCTCTGTGCCAGCGTCAGCCCGGCATTGTCCTTGATGGCGCGCATGCCCAGCGTGCCGTCGGAGCCCATGCCGGAAAGGATGACGCCGATGGCGAACTGCTCGCGGTCGGCGGCCAGCGTGCGGAAGAAGAAGTCGATCGGCAGGCGCAGGCCGTGCGGGGCTTCCGGCGGCGACAGGCGCAGCCGGCCGTTGTGCATGGCCATGTCCTTGTTGGGCGGGATGATGTAGACGCACCCGGGCTTGACCTGCATGTCCTCGCGGGCCTCGACCACGCGCATCGGCGTGATGCGCTGGAGCAACTCAGGCATCGCCGCCTTGTGGTTCGGCGCCAGATGCTGGACCACCACGCAGGCCATGTTGCTGTCCGCCGGCACATGCTTGAGGAACTGCTCGACGGCCTCGAGGCCGCCGGCGGAGGCGCCGATGCCGACGATGGGGAAGGGCACCAGCTCCGGCGAGGCCTCGGCCTTCGCCGGCCGGGCCTTGGGACGCGGCGCGGCGGCCGCCTTCGCGGGGGTGGCCCGGGAACGTGGCGCGGCGGGAGCTTTCGCGGGAGCGGCCTTGCGTGCGGCGCTCGTCTTGGCCGGCGCCTTGGCGGGAGAGGCCTTCCTGGCCGCGGTCTTGGGCTGCTTCACTTTTGCCATGGATCTGCTCGCTGTTCGAATGCCAGGTCGCGGCCCGGCTGCGAGAGGGCCGCGAAAATTCTAGCATCGGAGCATGGTGCGACCGCAGTCGCGGGTGTTACTTTCGCGTTACTTTTTGGCGTCGGCGCTCGCCTGGACCTGGAAGCCGGCTTCGCCGTCGCGCCCCAGGGCATCGCGCAGCACCGGCAGGACGTCGCGCAGCGTCTGCGCCAGCGTCCACGGCGGATTGGCGACGAACATGCCGCTGCCGTGCATGCCGAAGCCGTCCGCCGCCGGCGCCGACACCGTGAGGGAGACGTTGAGCCAGTCGCCGTGGAGCTTCTTGAGCTTCTCCGGCAGTTCCTTCGCATCCCCGCGCTGCAATTGCGGATACCAGACCGCGAAGACGCCGGTGGCGAAGCGCGCCAGGCCTTCCTTGACGGTCATCACGGTGCGCAGGTAGTCGCGCTTGTCCTCGTAGGCCGGGTCGATCAGGATCAGCCCGCGGCGCGGCGGCGGCGGCAGCACCGCCTTCAGCTCGTGGAAGCCGTCGGCCTGGCCGATGGCGACGCGGCGCGTATCGTCCGGGAAGTCGTGGCCGAAGTTCTCGCGCAGCAGCTTGTTGTCGGTGGCGTGCAGCTCGAACAGGCGCAGCCGGTCCTGCTCGCGCAGCACGCGCATGGCGACGTAGGGCGAGCCCGGATAGCGGCGCAGCTTGCCGTCGGGATTGAACGAGCGCACCAGGTCGACGTAGTCGGCGAGCGGGGCCGGCAGGTCGCCGCGGCTCCACAGGCGCGCGATGCCTTCCTCGTATTCGGCATTCTTCGCCGCGTAGCCCTTGTCGAGCGCATAGACGCCGGCGCCGGCATGGGTGTCCACCAGCCAGTAGGGCTTGTCCTTCTGGTTGAGGTAGCGCAGCAGCTGGACCAGCACGAAGTGCTTGAGGACGTCGGCATGGTTGCCGGCGTGGAAGGCGTGGCGGTAACTGAGCATGGGCGCGACGTTACCATGCTTTGTGGTGGGAGCGCGGCTGGGGCAGGCCTGCGCAGCGCCTCATGCGCTCGCGCCCTTCGGGTTCCCGCGGCTACAGTGCGCCGGCCGGCCGACCGCGCAAACTCGCTGCGCTCGGACAGCGCGGCCGGACTGCCCCGTCCGGCGCACTTCCGCCGCGGCGCTCGCAAAATCGGCGCTGCGCAGGCCT
>DASVZD010000238.1:0-3763 GCA_036391815.1 Rhodocyclaceae bacterium | reverse complement strand
ACTTCGACTTGATGACGTGCGGCGGCTTGTTGCGCTGGGTGAAGGCGATCGCCAGCGTCTCGCACAGGCCCTTGAGGCCCTCTTCCGCCACCGCGGCGAACGGCACGCCCGCCTTGTTGTTGATCAGCTGGACGACGCCGAGCAGGTCGCCCGTCGGCCCGTCGATGATGGGGCCCACCAGCATCTGCTTGGTGCGGTAGCCGGTGCGCTTGTCGACCTCCTGCAGGAAGCGCAGCTGGCCGTTGATGGTGCGCAGCTCGGCTTCGTCGTAGACGTCCTTGATGTTGACGATCGACTTGGCCAGCGCGACATGGCCGGCGATGCTCTGGTCGGCGATCGGCAGGCGCAGGTCCTTGAAGGAGTTGAGGCCCGTCTTGACCTTGGAGATGATCGACGCCTTGTCGTCGCCGACCGCGTAGATGGTCAGGCGGTCGGCATTGAACAGCGCGCAGATGTCCTGCGACAGCTCCAGCATGATCTCGTCGATGTTCGACGTCGCATGGATCTTGTTGGTGACTGTCTGGAGGTTCTTGAAGAACGCCAGCCGGCTTCCGACATCGGAGAGGCCGCCGGCGTCCTGCGGCGTGGAAAGCACCGCGCTCATGCTTTTCCTTTCTCGGCCGACAGCGCCTTCAGCCCGCCGTCGAGCAGGCTGGCGCGATAGCCCTTCTGGGAGAGGAGGAAGGCGGCAGCCGAGCTGCGCCGCCCGCTTTGGCAATAAACGATGTATTCGCGCTCGGGCGCCAGCATCGCGGTGGCGCCGCGGATCTCGTTGAGCGGAATGTTGAGCGCCCCCGGCAGTCCGTCGATGCGGTACTCGGCGGGAAAGCGCGTATCGATCCAGACGGCGCCGGCGGCCACCCGCTGGGCGGCCTCGCGCGCCGACAGGCGGCGCAGCAGCGGCTCCTTGAGCAAGGCGATGAAATCCGCCTTGTCTAGGCGCAGCAGCACGCCGTCGGTCTTCATGGTCACCGTCGCATTGCGCCCGGTGTCCGACAGCAGCGCCTCCTCGCCGAAGGTCTCGCCGCCCTTGAGCTGGGCCAGTTCCACGTTTGCGCCGCCCACCTCGCGGGTGACCACGCAGCGGCCCTGATCGATCACGTAGTAGTAGTCGCCGGGATCGCCCTGCCTGACGATCACCTGGCCGCGCCGCGCTTGAACGCGCTGGAAGCGGCCGAGCAGGGTGTCGATGTTGGCCGGCGGCAGCGCGGCGAACACGCCGTCGACGAAGTTCTGCGCGGCGAAGATGCCGGACTTGGTGCGCCAGTCCGTCGCTTCCTTGCCCTCGCCGGCGGCGGCCGGCGTGGCGACCTGGTCCCAGGTGACGACGATGTCCAGCGTCTCCTCGTTGAAGCGCAGCAGCTCGACGTCGGTGATGGCCTTGGCGGACGCAGGCTTCCCGCCTTCGGCGCGCAGCGGCATCAGCGCGTCGCCGAAGCCGCCGACGTAGAGCAGCGTGCTGCCGTCGGGCTGGTCGACCTTCAGTTCGCCCTTGGTCAGGTATACCACCTGGCCCTGCCAATCCTTCAGGCTGAAGGGGTTCAGGCTGCGCGTGACCTTCTCCTGGTTGCACAGGGGCAGCAGGCCGCGCAGGCTGGCCTGGCCGAGGCTGGCCAGGGGCTGCAGCCGGGACAGGGTTTCAAGCAGGGCCGATTCGGTCGCCATGGCGGTCAGAACTCGAAGACCTGGTTGTTCTGCAGCATGCGCGGCTTGAACTCGCCGATGCAGTCCTCGATCTCCTGCATCGTCAGCTCGACCTGGCCAGGCTTCAAGTGAGTGATGAACAGCTCGGCCTCGCGCTGCAGGCTGGCCAGCTCTTCCTTCAGCATGTCGGGACAGAGATGCTTGGACGCCGTGGCGAGCTGGCGCTCGCGGTTGGAGAACGCCGTCTCGACGATCAGCGTGCGCAGGTTGGCAATCTTGTTCACCGCCGTCCATAGCGCCGGGCAAGGCCCGGTATCGCCGGAGAACACCAGGCTCGCCCGGCCCGAGTCCAGCTGGAAGGCGTTGGCGGGCACCGTATGCGCGGCGGGCAGGGGCACGATGCGACGGCCGTCGAGGATGACCGGCCGGCCGACGCTCATCGGCTCGAAGCGCATGAACGGCTGCTGCGGCGAGGGTATCTCGGTGAAATCCGGCCACACCGCCCAGTTGAAGACGTGGTGGCGCAGGATCTCGATGACGGCGTCGGTGGCATGCAGCGTCACCGGCTGGCCGCGCATGTCGCCCACCGTGTCGATCATCAGCGGCAGGCAGGCGATATGGTCGAGGTGCGTGTGGGTGAGGAATATGTGGTCGATCTGGGCCAGTTCGGCGATCGACAGGTCGCTGACGCCGGTCCCGGCGTCGATCAGGATGTCGTTGTCGACGAGCAGCGACGTGGTGCGCAGGTGGCGCCCGCCGATGCCGCCGCTGCAGCCGAGGATGCGGACCTTCACGCGCGCCTCATTTGGTGTCGAACTTCCAGGAGCCGTCCCAATCGCCGCCCGGCGGCTCCTTGCGGTAGTGAGCGACCCGCTCCTGGTATACCGAGTACAGCTTGTGCTGCGACTTGCGCATGACGTTGAGCAGCGCCACGTCGGCCTTGTCCCAGTCCTGCGCGCGGTAGGCCCGCAGGGCCTCGCCCCACAGCTTGTTCTCCTCGAGCAGTTCCTTGGGCACCTCGCCCTTCGGGCCGAGCGGCTCGTAGATGGCGACCGGCTTGTCCTTGCCCTTGACCTTGACCAGATCGAGTTCGCGGAAGACGAACTCGTTCTTCACCAGGTCGTGCGTGCCCTCGCCGACGATGATGCCGACGCCGTACTGCTTGGTGATGCCTTCCAGGCGCGAGCCGAGGTTAACGGCGTCGCCCATCACGGTGTAGGCCTTGCGCACCGGCGAGCCCATGTCGCCCACGGTCATCGGGCCGGTATTGACGCCGACGCCGATCTTCAGTTCCGGCCAGCCTTTGGCCAGCAGATCCTGGTTGAGGGCGACCAGCGCGTGCTGCATCTCCAGCGCGGTGACCACGGCGTGCTTGGCATGCTCGTGGTCTTCCACCGGCGCGCCCCAGAACGCCATGATGGCGTCGCCGATGTACTTGTCCAGCGTGCCGCGGTGGCCGCGGATCACCTGGGTCATCGCACCGAGGTAGAGGTTCATCAGGGTCGCCAGCTGGTCCGGCTGCAGTCCTTCCGAGATCGTCGTGAAGCCCCGCACATCGGAGAACAGCACCGTCAGTTCGGCCTTGCGCCCGTCCATGCTGTAGCTCTGCGGGTTCTTCGCCATCTCGTCGACCAGTTCCGGCGGCACGTACTGGCCGAACAGCTCGGTGAACTGGCGCTTGCTGCGCGACTCGACGAAATAGCCCCAGGACATGTTCATCGCATAGAGCAGGGCGACCAGGATCAGGCTGCCGGCAAGCGGCAGCACCAGGTTCGCCCCGTACCAGAACCCCAGGTTGATGCCGACCACCAGCAGCAGCATCAGCAGCGCGACGAAGCTGGCGCGCAGCGGCGACAGCAGCGGCAACAGGAACACCAGCGTGCTGCCGATCAGCAGCGTCAGCAGGAAATCGGCGCCCATCACGTAGGCGGGCTTGTACTTGATGGCGTCGTCGAGGAAGCCGGCAATCAGGTTGGCGTGGATCTCGACCCCCGCATAGGCGGAACTCACCGGCGTCGCCCGCAGGTCCATCAGGCCCGGCGCCGTGGTGCCGACGAGGACGATGCGCCCCGCCAGTTCCTCCGGCTTGACGCGATCCTTGAGCACGTCGACCGCGGAG
>DASVZD010000237.1:0-9918 GCA_036391815.1 Rhodocyclaceae bacterium | reverse complement strand
TGAACGCGCTGCTGCATCACGCGCCGCAACTGGCGCAGATTCCGCGCGCCGGCATCGTGCACCGGCTCGACAAGGACACCAGCGGCCTGCTGGTCGTGGCGAAGACGCCGGCGGGGCAGACCGATCTGGTGCGTGCGGCCGGTTTCCAGGCGGCACTCGACCAGCGTGGCATGGGCGAAGCGCTCGCGCACGGCGTAATGGGTGCGCGCCTCGCGCCCGCCCCCGACGACCGCCATCTTGGTGCGCTGCACCGGGTGACGGCCGATGGGCGCATCCACCGTGCCGTCGCGCGCCACCTTGCCGAGCGTCAGCGCCAAGTAGTGCCGGCGCACGCTGCGCGCCTGGAGCTGGCGCACCAGGTCGGTCTGCGCGGCGGGCGTCTTGGCGACCACCAGCAGGCCGCTGGTGTCCTTGTCGAGCCGATGCACGATGCCGGCGCGCGGAATCTGCGCAAGCTGCGGCGCGTGGTACAGCAAGGCATTCATCAGGGTGCCCGACCAGTTGCCGCTGCCGGGATGCACGACGAGCCCCGCCGGCTTGTCGATGACCAGCAGGTGCGCGTCCTCGAAGACCACGTGCAGCGCGATGTCCTCGGCCCGTTCGGCCGTCTCGGCCGGCAGCGCCGGCACCTCGAGCGCGATCATCTCGCCGCCGAACACCTTGCGCTTGGGGTCCGCGGCGGCGCCGTCCACGCGGATGCGGCCCTCCTTGAGCCAGGCCTGCAGGCGGCTGCGCGAATGCTCGGGGAAGACCCGGGCCAAGGCGGCGTCGAGCCGCAGCCCGGCGCATTCCGCCGGAATGGCCAGTGCCGCCGGGGCGGCCCCGGGCGCTGCGCTATAATCGCCGCGACTCGATTGCGGGATGTTCATCATGCGTAGTTTAGCGTCTCTGTTGGCCGTGCTCTTCGCGCTGTTCGCCACCGGCTGCGGCCTGCTGCCGGACGAGGTCGACGAGACCGCGGGCTGGTCCGCCAACAAGCTGTACAACGAGGCGAAGGGCGCCATGGGCGACGGCGCCTATGACAAGGCGATCAAGCTGTACGAGAAGCTCGAGGCGCGCTACCCGTACGGCCGCTATGCCCAGCAGGCGCAGCTCGAAGTCGCCTATGCCTACTACAAGCAGGACGAGCGCGCTTCCGCCGTGGCCGCCTGCGACCGCTTCATCCGCCTGCATCCGAACCACCCGAACGTGGACTACGCGTACTACCTGAAGGGCCTCGCCAACTTCAACGGCGACCTTGGCCTGATCGGCTACGTCAGCAACCAGGACATCACGGAACGCGACTCCAAGGCCATGAAGGACTCCTTCAACGCGCTGAAGGAACTCGTCACCAAGTACCCCGAGAGCAAGTACGCCCCGGACGCGACGCTGCGCCTCAAGTACATCGTCAATGCCCTCGCGCAGTACGAAGTGCATGTCGCCCACTACTACATGAAGCGCGGCGCCTACATCGCCGCCGCCAACCGCGCGCAGACGGCCGTCAAGACCTATCCCGAAGCGCCCGCCGACGAGGAGGCGCTGTTCATCATGGTGAAGGCCTACGACGCCCTCGGCATGAACGACCTGCGCGACGATGCCGAGCGCGTGATGCGCAAGAACTTCCCCAAGAGCGAGTACTACACCCGCGGACTCGACAAGAAAGAGCCCTGGTGGAAGCTCTGGTAGGCGGCTAGCCCCGCCGCTGCCGGCGCGCCTCGAACAGGCAGATGCCGGCGGCCACCGAAACGTTCAGGCTTTCCACGCTGCCGTACATCGGGATGCGCGCCAGCTCGTCGCAGGTGTCGCGCGTCAGCCGGCGTAGCCCGGCGCCTTCCGCGCCCAGCACCCAGGCGACCGAACCCTTCTGGTCGATGGCATAGAGCTCGCGGTCGGTCTCGCCGGCGGCGCCGATCACCCACACGTTGCGTTCCTGCATTTCGCGCAGGCTGCGGGCGAGATTGGTCACGGTGATGTACGGGACTGTGTCGGCCGCGCCGGACGCCACCTTGATCGCCGTCGCGTTCAGGCCGCAGGCGCGATCCTTCGGCACGATCACCGCATGGGCGCCGGCGGCGTCGGCGACGCGCAGGCAGGCGCCGAGGTTGTGCGGGTCGGTGACGCCGTCGAGCACCAGCAGCAGCGCCGGCTCGGCCAGCGTATCGAGGACGTCGTCGAGGGTGACGTGGCGCTGCGCCGCGGCGACCTTCGCGATCACTCCCTGGTGGCGCTGCCCCGCCGCCATGCCCTCGAGCCGCGCGGCATCCACCGGCATCACGCGCACCCCGGCGTTCTCGGCGGCACGCAGCAGGTCGCGCACGCGCGCATCCTGCCGCCCGGCCGCCAGGTAGATTTCCTTGACGTCGTCGGCCGCGTGCCGAAGCTTGGAGAGAACTGCGTGGAAGCCGTGGATCAGGCGGGTGTCGCTCATCGCGCTCCTTTCAGGTGAAGCGCGATTCTAGCGTTCCATGCCGCGCCCGGACGGCGGATATCGCCTCTGGCTCAGGCCTTGACGTTGACCATCCTGCCCGTGGTCTGGCCCAGCGCGTTGACGACCGGCTTCGGTTGCTGCTCCGGCTGCGGTGCCTGGGTCTGCTGTGCCGGCTTGGGCTGTTGCTGGCTGGCGGCCGGCGCCTTCGGCTTGGCCGCCTGCTGGGCCTGATTCTGCTGCGGCGCCTGCTGGAGCTTGGCGGAGCCGGTGGAAGAAGTGATGTTCATCGCCATGTCGTCCTCCTCTCAAGTCGTTCAGGCGGTGACGTTGACCACCCTGCCCGTCACCTGCCCCTGGGTATTCACCACCGGGGTCTTGCCGCTCGTGGCGGCCTGCTGGCCGCTTTGCTGCACCACCATGTTGCTCGATACGCGCGTCAGCCGGGCCTCGTTGTCGCCGGTCGATTGGAGCATCGCCAGCCCCTGCCGGGCCGAGGCGGCGCTCGACTGGGCCTTGGCCGCATCCACTTCCAGCGACCGCGCCTTCTCGTCGGCCTGGTCGGCGTCGCGTCGCGCAGCCGCCGCCTGCGCCTGCAGGCTCTGCGCGGCCTGTTCGGCCTGCTCGGCATTGCGCCGGGTTTGCTGGAGCCTCAGCTGCGACAGGCCATACTGCATGGCCGGCGAGGCAGAGGTGGACGGAACGGTTGGCATTTCCGGTCCTTCGTGTCGTACATCCTTGCGAAAAGCATAGCCCGTTTGGAGCGGCGGGACAAGGTCACGCCGCTCCATCAGGAAGTCCCTACTTACGCTTCTTCGGCCGCCTGGCAGCTTGCGGCTCTTCCCACTTCTCTTCGACAAGGCGGAAATCGATCTTGTTCTGGTCGAGATCCACGCGCGCCAGCTGGACGCGCACCCGGTCGGACAGCCGGTAGCGCCGCCCGGTGCGCTCGCCGACCATGGCATGGGCGGCCTCGTCGAAGTGGAAGTAGTCGGCCCCCAGTTCGGACACGTGCACCAGCCCCTCGACGAATACCGAATCGAGGGCGACGAAGATGCCGAAGGGAACGACCGCGGAAATGCTGCCGACGAATTCCTCGCCGATGCGATCCTGCATGTAGTAGCACTTGAGCCAGGCCTCGACGTCGCGCGTCGCCTCGTCGGCGCGCCGTTCCGTGGCCGAGCAGTGCAAGCCGATCTCCTCCCAGGCGCCCGGCTCGTACCTCTTCTTCTTCAGCACGGCCTTGATGGCCCGGTGGATCATCAGGTCCGGATAGCGGCGGATCGGCGAGGTGAAGTGGGTGTAGCTCTCGTAGGCAAGGCCGAAATGGCCGACGTTGTCGGGGCTGTAGATCGCCTGCCGCAGCGAGCGCAGCATCACGGTCTGCAGCAATTGCTTGTCGGGACGGCCCTGGATCTTGTCGATCAGCCTGGCGTAGTCCTTGGCGCTCGGCGAATCGCCGCCGCCGAGCTGCAGGCCGAAGGTGGCCAGGAAGTCGCGCAGCTTGGTCAGGCGCTCCTCCGTCGGGCCCTCATGGATGCGGTACAGCGCGGGGTGGCTGCGTTCCTTGAGGAAGTCCGAGGCGCAGACGTTCGCCGCCAGCATGCATTCCTCGATCAGCCGATGGGCATCGTTGCGCTCGTAGGGCTCGATCTTCTCGATCTTGCCCTTGTCGTCGAACACCATGCGCGTCTCGACGGTCTCGAAGTCGATGGCGCCGCGCTGCTCGCGCGCCTGCGCCAGCACCCGGTAGAGGGCGTCGAGATGCTCAAGGTGCGGCAGCAGCTTCGCCAGCTTCTTGCGCGCCGCCGCATCCTTGTCGTAAAGGGCGGCCGCGACCTCGGTGTAGGTCAGGCGCGCATGCGACCAGATCACCGCCGGATAGAAGCGGTAGTCCTTGATGTCGCCCTTCGGGCCGACCGTCATGTCGCACGCCATCGCCAGGCGCTCCACGTTCGGGTTCAGCGAGCACAGGCCGTTGGACAGCTTCTCGGGCAGCATCGGGATGACGCGGCGCGGGAAATACACCGAGTTGCCGCGATCGTAGGCGTCGCGGTCCAGCGGACCGCCGGCGCGCACGTAATGCGAGACGTCGGCGATGGCGACGATCAGGCGAAAGCCCTTGCCGCTGCGCTCGCAGAACACGGCGTCGTCGAAGTCCTTGGCGGTCTCGCCGTCGATGGTCACCAGCGGAAGCTGCGTCAGGTCCTCGCGATCCTTCCAGTCGCCGGGCCGGACTTCGTCGGGCAGCTTGGCGGTCTCATCCAGCGCGGCCTTGGCGAACTCGAACGGCAGGTCGTGCTTGCGCAGCGCGATCTCGATCTCCATGCCCGGGTCGGCGTAGTTGCCGAGGATGTCGACGACCCGGCCGATGGGTTGGGACTGCTTCGAGGGCTGTTCGACGATCTCCACCACCACGACCTGCCCGGCCTTCGGCTTGGGCGCCTTGGACCCTTTCTCGGGCGGCGCCAGCAGGATGTCCTGCGACAGGCGGCGGTTCTCGGCGACGACGAACCAGACGCCGTGCTCCTGGTAGGCGCGCCCCACCACCTTCTGGTTGTGGCGCTCGGTGACCTCGACGATCTTGCCTTCGGGACGTCCCTTGCGGTCCACGCCGATGACCCGCGCGATGGCGCGGTCGCCGTGCAGGACCTTGTCCATCTCCTTGGCGGAGAGGAAGAGATCGGGACCGCCCGCCTCGGGCACCAGGAAGCCGAAGCCGTCGGGATGGCCTTCCACGCGCCCCCGGATCAGGTCGGCCTTGTCGGGGATCAGCCAGTCGCCGCGGCGGTTCTGCAGCAGCTGGCCGTCGCGCGCCATGGCGCCCAGGCGGCGCTGGAAGTCGTCCTGCTCGAAGCCCTTGACGTCGAGGAGTTCGCAGAGGCGATCGAAGGAAACCGGCACGCCCTGTTCGCCGAGGACCTGCAGCACATACTCGCGGCTGGGCAGCGGATAGTCGTACTTGGCGGTCTCCCGCTCGAACATGGGATCCGCACGGCGGACGGCTGAGAACTTGGATTTCTTGTTGTTTGACAATTCGGTCGATTCCGATAAAATGCGCGCCTCGCTCAAGCCTGCCCAGGTGGCGGAATTGGTAGACGCACTAGTTTCAGGTACTAGCGGGTAACACCGTGGAGGTTCGAGTCCTCTCCTGGGCACCAAGGCAACAGCGTTGAAGGCAAGGCCCCGCATCGCGGGGCCTTTTCGCTTTTGGCGCGCCAGCAAGCGATTCTACTGCCGGCCATGACGGGATAATCCCCTTGTTTTGCCCCCTGATTCTTATTTTTCCGGGCTTCCCGCGGTCGTAAATTCATTCACCCGGTCCTGAAGGAGGCGAATCATGGTATCCGATCTCCGCAATCGCAACCAGCTCGAAGATTTCCTGCGCAACGCCAGCGCCGAGGAACTGCTGGAACAACTCCGCCGGATCAAGTCGCTGCTCTCCGAATCGCCCGCCGCCGTGGCCGAAGCCGAACGGCTGACCGCCCGGATCGGCTACGAGCTGCGTTTCCGGCTGCCCCAGCCCGTCTAGTTCTTCCCGTCGGCAGCCGCGGCCTTCAGGCGGGGATTGAGGAGCTTGAGGCTGGTCAGGTGGGCCTTGACGCCAAAGGTGCGGCCCTGCTGCTCGTGCAGCTGCCGCACCATGTAGGCGGGGTTCATCAGGGTGAGCTTCTTGCCCGAACGAAGGCCGAGAGGACCGCGCAAGCCAGCAGCGTGTGGAAGTTGACGGACGCTCTGTCGACTTTCGACATGGGGCCAGGTTAGTAGCCCCCTCGCCCCCGTCGAAGCGGCTATTTGAACGGGTGCCGCAGGACGATGGTTTCCTCGCGGTCCGGACCGGTCGAGATCATGTCGACCGGCACGCCGCAGACTTCCTCCATGCGCTTGATGTAGGCGCGCGCGGCAGCGGGCAGCGCATCGAAGGTCTTGACGCCGACGGTGCTCTCCTTCCAGCCCGCCAGGGTCTCGTAGACCGGCTCGCAGGCCGCCAGGTCGTCCGCGCCCACCGGCAGGATGTCGGTGACGCCGCCATTGAGCTTGTAGCCGGTGCAGATCTTCATCTCTTCCAGGCCGTCGAGCACGTCGAGCTTGGTGACGCACAGGCCCGACACGCCGTTGATCTGGATCGAGCGCTTGAGCGCCGCGGCGTCGAACCAGCCGCAGCGGCGCGCCCGGCCGGTGGTGGCGCCGAACTCGTGGCCCTTGGTGGCCATGTGCTTGCCGATCGGGTCCTGCTTCTCGACGGCGTCGTAGAGCTCGGTCGGGAAGGGGCCGCTGCCGACGCGCGTGGTGTAGGCCTTGGTGATGCCCAGCACGTAGTGGAGCGAACCCGGGCCGACGCCGGAACCGGCCGCCGCCGCGCCGGCGACGCAGTTGGACGAGGTGACGAACGGGAAGGTGCCGTGGTCGATGTCGAGCAGCGTGCCCTGGGCGCCTTCGAACAGCAGATTGGCGCCGGCCTTGTTGGCGTCGTACAGCGCGCGCGGCACGTCGGCGATCATCGCGGTGAGGCGGGGCGCCATGGTCAGCGCGACGTCGAGCGTCTTGTTGAAATCGACCGGCTCGGCGCCGAGGAAGTTCTTCAGCACGAAGTTGTGGTACTCGAGCAGTTCGCCGAGCTTCTCGGCGAAGCGCTTCGGCCGCATCAGGTCCTGCAGGCGGATGGCGCGGCGCGCCACCTTGTCCTCGTAGGCGGGGCCGATGCCGCGGCCGGTGGTGCCGATCTTGTTGGCGCCCTTGGCCGCCTCGCGCGCCACGTCGAGCGCCTGGTGGTAGGGCATGATCAGCGGGCAGGCTTCGGAGATCTTGAGGCGCGGCTCGGCATCGACGCCGGCGGCCTTCAGCTCGTCGAGTTCCTTGAGCAGCGCCTCGGGCGACAGCACGACGCCGTTGCCGATGTAGCAGGTGACGCCGTCGCGCAGGATGCCGGAGGGCACCAGGTGCAGCACCGTCTTCTTGCCGCCGATCACCAGCGTGTGGCCGGCGTTGTGGCCGCCCTGGAAGCGCACCACGCCCTGCGCGTGGTCGGTCAGCCAGTCGACGATCTTGCCCTTGCCTTCGTCACCCCACTGGGTGCCGATGACGACGACGTTGCGAGCGGCGTTCTGCGCCATTTCATTCTTCCTTCAAAGGTTCGATGATCCATTCGGAGCCGCTTCGCTTCAGAGCGCGATCGCAGCCCGCCTCCCGCCACGTCCCCTCGTGGCCCGGTAGCGCGACGACGACGGTTTCCCCGCCGGCGCGCAGTGTTTCGATTTCGGAATGCAGCGTTGAGTCTTCCAGCCAGGGCGCGAGGATACCGCCTTTCGCGGCGGCTTGCGGCGCCAGGCGGGCCAGTTCGCGCAGGTCAAGCGAGAAGCCGGTCGCCGGGCGGCCGCGCCCGAACGACGCGCCCACCTGATCGTAGCGCCCGCCCAGGGCGATGGCGCCGGGACTACCCGCGCTGTACGCGGCGAAGACGATACCGCTATGGTAGTGGTAGCCGCGCAGGTCGGCGAGGTCGAAGCTGATCGGCAGTCCCGGCAGCGCCGCGGCCAGGCGCCGTAGTTCGTCCAGCGCGGCGCGGATCTCGGGCAGGTCGGGCAGCCGCTTGGCCACCTCGGACAGCACCTCCGCGTTGCCGTAGCACTCCGGCAGCGCGAGCAGCGCCGCGCGCAGCGGGTCCGGGACGCCGGCGACCATCTCCTGCAGCGTCGACGCATCCTTGGCCTGGAGCACGGCGAACAACTCCTCGCGCGCGTCGGCCGACAACTCTGCGCGCGCCGCCAGGACGCGGAAGATGCCGATGTGGCCGACGTCGATGCGCGCCGGCGGAATCTCGCACAGCGCCAGGGACTGTCCCAGCAGGCGCACGATCTCGATGTCGGCCTCGACGCCGGCATGCCCGTAAAGCTCGGCACCGATCTGCAGCGGTTCGCGCGAGGCGAGCAGGCTCGCCGGCAGCGTGTGCAGCACGCTGCCGCAGTAGCAGAGCCGGGCCACGCCGCGGCGGTTCAGCAGGTGGGCGTCGATGCGCGCCACCTGCGGCGTGATGTCGGCGCGGATGCCCAGGGTGCGTCCCGATGACTGGTCGACCAGCTTGAAGGTGCGCAGGTCCATGTCGTGCCCACTGCCGGTGAGCAGGGATTCGACGTATTCGAGCAGCGGCGGCGCGACGTACTCGTAGCCGCTGCGCTGGAAGGCGTCGAGCAGCCGGCGGCGCAGCGCCTCGACTTGCCTGGCTTCGCCGGGCAGCAGGTCTTCAATGGCTTCGGGCAGAAGCCAGCGGCGTTTGGCATTCATGTCAGCGTGCGATGGCGAGCAGGACCAGTCCCGTCAGCATCGAGGCCAGGCCGATGAACCGGATCTGGCCGTCGGCGAGGCCGACGACGCGGCGGAAGGTCTCGCGCCAGGTGCGCGGCGCGAGGAACGGAAGGATGCCTTCGATGACGAGCATCAGGGCGAGGGCGAGCAGTAGCGAGGCAGCCATGTCAGCGGGTACCGCGCGTCACTTCGAGCCCTTGCCTGCGCTCTTCAGGTACTTGAAGAAGTCGGTGTTGGGCTCGACCACCAGCACGTCGCTCTTGTTCTTGAACGCGCTGCGATAGGCCTCGAGGCTGCGGTAGAAGGCGTAGAACTCCGGGTTCTGGCCGAAGGCGTTGGCATAGAGGGCGGCGGCCTTGGCATCGCCTTCGCCCTTGACCTTCTGCGCGTCGCGGTAGGCCTCGGCCACGATCACTTCGCGCTGACGGTCGGCGTCGGCCTTGATCTTCTCGGCCTCGGCGGCGCCCTGCGAGCGCAGCTCGTTGGCGACGCGCTTGCGCTCGGTCTCCATGCGGCGGTACACCGCCTCGGATACCTCGGCCGGCAGGTCGACGCGCTTCAGCCGCACGTCGATGATCTGCACGCCGATGGCGCGCATGTCGGCATCGGCCTTCTTCTGCACGTCGGCCATGATCTTGTCGCGCTCGCCGGAGACGACGTCGTGCACCGTGCGCTTGCCGAACTCCTCGCGCAGCCCCGAATTCACGGTCTGCGAGAGGCGCGTGCGCGCCACCGTCTCGTCGCCGCCGACGGAGATGTAGTACTTCATGACGTCGTCGATGCGCCACTTGACGAAGGAATCGACCAGCACCGGCTTCTTCTCGGCGGTGAGGAAGCGCTCCGGCTCGGCCGAATCGTAGGTGAGGATGCGCTTGTCGAAGAAGCGCACGTTCTGGATCAGCGGCCACTTGAAGGCCAAACCGGGCTCGGTGATCACCTGCTTGATCTCGCCGAGCTGGAAGATGATCGCGTACTGGCGCTGGTCGACCGTGAACAGCGACATGGCGGCAATGACCAGCAGGCCGAGGATGAAGGCGGCGGCGAAGGGAAGGTTGCGTTGCATCAGCGTTCTCCCCGATCGCGCGAACGCAGGGCGTCGCGCGATCGCGACGCCGGCGACGAGTAGATGCCGCCCTGGTCCACCGCCGGCGCACGCTCGAGCTGCGGCGCCACGTCCCCGGAGGCGGCCGCCGGCGCAGCAGCCGCGGCCG